>PUMX01000554.1 GCA_003552485.1 Candidatus Hydrogenedentota bacterium | reverse complement strand
CTGAGGATGACGAAAGCGAACGGGTGGACATAGCGTCACGCTATCCCATGCTGTAAGCCGGCGATACATAAGATGGTCCGCAGAGTGCGGACCATGGGCTCTGGACAAATACACGAAAGGAAAGGTTATGTGGCGCACTTCCGTGCGATTCAGGGTGATGTTAGCGCTTCTGATGCTTGTATCGGCCGGCTTTACGTCTGCTGGAGCTGAAGATGAGTTGGACACCAGCTACGGCGACGGGATGATCATGGACTACTTCTCCCATCGTGTAGACGAAACCCAAGGCCGGTGGCTTGAGGGCATTGATACGCTCGAAGACTGGGAGGCGCGGCGCGAGGAGATGATCCTCGAACTGCGCGAGATGCTCGGCCTCAGACCGTGGCCGGAGCGTACGCCTCTGGAAGTCGAGATCACGGGAACCATCGAACACGAGTTGTTTACCGTCGAGAAGTTTCACTTCCAGCCTTCCCCTGAGGTGTATATCACTGCGAATCTTTATCTCCCCCGCGACGCCGATGGTCCCGTGCCCGCCGTGCTGTATGCATGCGGGCATTCGCGCCAGGACGAGTTTGGCCCAAAGACGGCGGACGCCTACCAACGGCAGGCGGCGTGGTACGCCGAACAGGGCATGGCCTCTCTCATTGTGGACACACTGCAACTCGGCGAGATCCGCGGCGTCCACAACGGTCCCCGGCGGGATCGGGACTGGTGGTGGCACAACCGGGGGTATACGCCATTGGGCTTCGAGGTCTGGATTGCGATGCGGGCGCTCGATTACATGGAAGAGCGGCCGGAGATCGACAATGACGCAATCGCCATGACGGGCCGTAGCGGCGGCGGGTTATATTCGTGGTACACCATGGCCCTGGATGACCGTGTGAAGGTATCTGTGCCCGTCGCTGGATTGACCGATTTGCGCAACCATATTGTAGATCCGGCCGTCGCCCACCCGTCTCATTGCGATTGCAATTTCTTCGTGAATAGTTACGGTTGGGACTTTCCCATGGTTCCGGCGCTGCATGCGCCGCGTCCCACCCGATTGGCGAATACCGATGCCGACGCGATTTTCCCGTTGGATGGCGTCGAGCGCATCGGCGAGCAGGTGCGCGAAATCTACCGGCTCTACGATGCCGAAGAGAATTGGGATGTATGGATTACCGAAGGCGGCCACGAGTCCACCCCGGAGTTGCGCGAGGGTTCGTTCCGTTGGATTTACAAACACTTGACGGGCGAGGAACTTGACGAGGTTCCTCCCTCTACCCCGCATTTTGAACGCGAGCAACTACAGGTATTCACCGAGGGGACTCCAGACGACGCCCGCAATGAGAGTGTACAGGAGTGGTTCGTGCCCGCGGCGAACACGCCTGAAATCCCTGAGAACGCCGCAGATTGGGAGACCTTGCGCGGGGAGTTTCTTGATGCGCTCGATGCGTACGCGTTCAACGGCTGGCCAGAAGTGGACGAAACCGCGCTCATGAACAGCGTAGACTCCACGGGCGCTATGGAAAGCGCCGGCGATGATACGCGGCAACTGACCGTGGCGCCCCTGGATTTCGAGAGCCAGCAACATGCTACGCTGCGCATGTGGATAATTTGGCGAAGCGATAGCGAAGTTATCGAAGAAGTCGATGTCCATGTCGTGGATGGAGAAGGGTATTCCGAGCTGCTGGCGGTTCTTCAATCCGCGTTTGGCGAGGATGCCGAGGCGATCATAGGCGAAGGCGCCCGCGCTGTGGAGTGGCCAGATGCCAATGACGAAGGGTGGACTGTTCTGGCTGATGAACTAGGGGCCGATAACAAAGCGCTGGCGGTGGTCGCTCCCCGTGGAATTGGTCCTACGCGCTGGGATCTCGACGGGTATACACGCTACTACATGCTCGCGGGACAGAGCCGCGACGCCATGCGCATCTGGGACGTGCGTCAGGCGATGACCGTTCTGCGCCGCGTGTCTGAGAATGAGCCCGAGCCCGGCTATCCTGATGCGCGCGGGGCGGGATTGAACCTCGTTGGCAAGGGTGACATGGCGGGCATTGCTTTGTATGCTGCGCTGTTCACCGAGGAGGCGGAGCGTCTTGATCTGCACGGTTTGCCCGCGTCACACCGCACGGGCCCGACGCTCTTGCACGTGCGAAAGACGCTCGATCTGCCGCAAACCGTCGCAATGGCGGCCACCGAGATTCCGGTTACCCTGCGTGGCGCAGAAGACGGCGCGGCCGACTGGGCCGAGGCCCTTCTCGACAATCTGGGGAAAGCCGAACAACTCACGGTGGAATAAGCGGTGCCTCGCGACGCCGCGCCACTGCGCCTATGCAACGCTCTTACTTAATGGGGTTGCGATGCCATTCATCGTCAAGGATGCGCATGACCTCGTATTCGACGCCGTCGGGGGAAACGTGCGCGACAACGTAGTTGTGCACGTTTCCCAAGGGGCCTAACACAGTGGTGAGGGTTCCCCCTCCTCCGCCGGAAATGGTGTAACGCACGCCGTCGATAGTGGTGGTGGCGAACCCATGCACATGGCCCATGAACACATGTTCGACCTCTTGTTCGACCATGACGTCATGAAACCTGCGCGCATTCCAGACAAAGCCTCGGGTGTCGTCGGCTTCCACAGCTTTCTCCACGAAGCGAGGGGGGATGTGGAACACAACAAATTTGTGCTCAGCGCCCGGTTTGCTTAGTTCTTCTTCCAGAAACCGCACGTCTGACCCGCTCATCCGGAAGTGGTCCGTATTGTTCACACCCACGAACCGGGAATTGCCCACATCAAAGCTGAACCGTTCGTCGCCGTAAATGGTGCGGAAGGCTGCGTAGTCGTAATTTGGGCCGCGTTCATGATTGCCGGGCGCGGGAACGACGGGAATTGGCGCCACCTCTTCGACCAACCTCATGTGATAGGCCCGAAATTCCTCGACGCGGCCGCGCCGAACGATGTCGCCGGCATGAAGCATGAACACGGGGTCTTCTGCTGCGGCGCGATTGAGCACCCGCGATGCGACGGCGTAATTGCTCTGTGTATCGCCCACGGCCACGAATGTGAAGGAGTCGGAATCCTCCGGCATACGTTCCCGAATTCGTTCAACAAGCTGGTCATAGTGCTCGGTTTCAGCGAATTGTTCGAGCCGGTGCAGCGGCTCTTCCGTATACGTGACGGCGCCGTAAACGAGATAACCCACTGGCGCCGCGGCAAGAACCAACGCCAAGACCGCCACACCTTTCAGCACTTTCTTCTTCATGACCTTTACCGACTTCCTTTGTTGCCGCATCGACGCTCCATTTCCGACCTATCTCGACCCTCGCAAAGAGCACGTCCTCTGAGGCCGTATAACACGGGGGCGGCGCCGTTACTTCCGCGGGGGCCGGCCGGTGTTGTGAGCATCAGCGGCGCCGGCCAGCCCTGGGAGGACTTGCTTGCCGCAACCACGCAGGGCGGAAGCGGCTTTGTATTGAAACGAGCCTACTCTTCTGCTAGTTCGCTGAAATGACTCATCAACTGCTCGACAATCGCCGGTTCGGAATCGACTTCCACTCGATTTGAACCCAGCCAGGTCTCGTAACCGCCGAGCTCATGTTGCTCCGGCGTGGGAAGATACGCGTAGCCGCCGTTGGCGAACGAAATGGTGAACGTTACCGGCAGCGGACTTTCTTCCTTCAACTGCAAGCCGGTTTCCACGAAGGTCTCAAAAGGAATCCCTGCGATGCCGACATCCCCGATACGCAACGCCTGTACCCATATGTCCACCTGATCGGGGCTCTCGTAGAGATCTATCGAGCGTTCCGCATAGGTGCGTTCGCGGGATCCCGTTTCGTCTTCGGGTTTGTCCAGAATGTCGTGCGCCCATTGCAATGTTTCTTCGTCGGGCTTCCGCACATCGAGCGGCAGTTTCGTCTTACGCGCATCAAGCGTTACGTAATCGTGATAATCCATGGTCTGATACGCGCGATATACTTCCGCCGCCACGATATTGGCGACCCGGTTGATCTGTTCGTACGGTTCGCGGCTCGGCCGGGACTCGCGGAAGTTGATGTTGTTGATGTCAGCGCTGGTTCCGTTCGAAAGAATCCCAACGAACGGCGGATCGAGCCGGTCTGCGTCAAGCAACTCTTGGATCCGGTCCGCGAATGCGCCAAAGTAATCGGCCGAGATGTGGCCGGTCGGAACGCCGCCGATGTAATGCAAGGAATAGTTCGCTAGGAGTGCGATGGGCCGTCCGTCCTCGGATTGCACGGACACAAAAACGATCTCGGGGTCGATGGGGCCGGCGGGTTCGACAAGCGCGTCATGAGCGCGCGGCGGATTCATGCGCACCTGATCCTGATCGCCGAAGGGGCTGATCATTAGATCGGGATCGTCCATATGCCAGCGGCGGTTGAAGACCTGATCAGGCTCCTCACCGCTGCCCCATCCGATCCGGGCGGGTTCGAGGTTGTTGATCGCGCATTGAACGCCGTCCACGATGCGGTCCGCCAGAAATTGCTGATACTCCGTGAGATCGCCATCGTAGGGATCCAGACTTGGCCGCTTTCGCGCTGGCGGGCCCGAGTGCGTATGTGTTGAAGCCATAAGCATGTGCTCGATGGGAATGTCTGTCTTTTCTTGAAGACGCTGTTTGGCGTCGTCGTACACCTCCCGGTCAATCGACAAGTTGTCGCATATTACGATGGCCAGCCGCATGTCGCCGTCATCGAGCACAAGACTCCGGACATGCAACTCGTCATTGATGTGGGTCGCTTCCGGCGTGCCCCAACCGCCGATTATCTCCGAGCCGAGCGGCGGCGTGATATTGCTTGTCGCGGCTCCAGCCTGAAACACCGGTTCATCGCCGTACGCGGCGCCGCCAGCGAAAAACCATCCCGCCAGCAAGAAGGCGCAAAACACCACTTTCGTACCACTTTGTATCGATAAATTGCTCATGGATTACCTCCTCTCATGTTTGTTGAGGTATTGTAACAGAACTGATGCGTGGCCCCCTAGGATAAGTAGCAATCTGTTCACAAGGCCGGTTATGCTGGGCTGGCGTCCAGCACGAGGTTCGACGACCCAGGAGATGCGACATGGAAGGCTACACCCGCCGGGATTTCCTGCAGAGCACAGCGGCCGTTTCATTGGCGGCTGGCCTAGTCCCCCACTCCGCTTCGGCGGACGTGAATGAGGCGCGCACCCATCAGCAGCGTCCGAACATCATTGTCTTCCTCACCGATGATCAGCACTTCAAGGCGCTGGGCTGCATGGGCAATTCTATCATCCGCACGCCCGAGATGGACCGTTTGGCTAACGAAGGGGTGCTCTTTGAGAACGCTTTCGTCACTACCCCCATTTGCTGCACCAGCCGTGCGAGCATTCTAACGGGGACCTATGGGTGGTCCAACGGCGCGCATGAGTTCTACGCTGACTTGTCGCCGGACCTACTCGACATCTCATATCCCATTGCGTTGCGGCGCAACGGCTATCGCACGGCTTTCGTCGGCAAGTATGGGGTGGGCCGGAACTATCCGCGAGAAGAATATGATTACTGGGTCGACCTGCCCGGCCATCATTACTTCCACGAAGTCGATGGCCGCCGCCGCCACATGACGTCGATGATGTGTGATGCCTCGATCGAGTTTTTGCAATCGTGTACGTCGGACCGGCCTTTTTGCTTGTCTTTGAGCACGTTCGCGCCGCACGCGCACGACTACGCGGAGCGCCCGTTCCCACCGGACCCCGCCTTTGACCATCTGTACGAGGACGTGGAGATCCCGAAGCCCCAACTGGCGGACGAACAGTATTACGAAGCGCTACCGCCTTTTCTCAAGGACTCCGAGGGCCGCGTGCGCTGGGAAAACCGGTTCCGCACGCCGGAGCGCTATCAAGAGTCCATGCGCGACTACTACCGGCTGATTACGGGGATCGATTACGCCTTGGGCCGTATTCGCTGGACCCTAAGGCATCAGGGCCTCGCTGATAACACGGTCATCATCTTTTTGTCGGACAACGGATTCTTTTTAGGCCACCGCGGGTTGGCGGGCAAATGGTACGCCTACGAGGACTCCATACGAATACCGTTCATCATTTACGACCCCCGCCTTCCCGAGGCGCAGCGTGGCCGGCGCGTAGACGACATGGCGCTGAACCTCGACGTGGCGCCCACAGCGCTCGAACTGGCGGGCGTCGAGATTCCCAAGGAAATACAAGGCAAGAGTTTGGTTCCTTTCATGCGCGGCGAATCGCCGGACTGGCGGGAGCACTGGTTCTTCGAGCATCGTTTCGAGCATGACCGCATCCCAAAGAGCGAAGGGGTGCGCACGACGCGGTGGAAGTATTTCCGTTGGCTCGAAACGGAGCCTGAGCTTGAAGAACTCTACGATCTCGACAATGACCCATTGGAGACGAACAACCTTGCCGATGACCCGGACCACGCGGACATTTTGGCTGAGATGCAGGCGTTGACCGACAACTACCGCGATACGCTCCCCCACCGTCCCGTGCCGTCACGACCATGAAGTTTACGACAGGACGGGTTCAACGCGAGTGTCGTGCCGCCTCGGTCAGCGCCTTGACGAAAGCAGGCCACGACCAAATCCGCTAAGGTCGCCGAAGCCATGCTGTGGAACCCCTGGGGCCGCACAATCACTGTGGCCGCTCTCTATTAAAGCCAGCGTTCCATCCACTCGTCGGCCATGTGCAGACCCATGTTGGTCATGTTGTGTCCGTCCCGATGGGTGTAGTTCTCGATAGCGCCATGGGCGCCGAGCAACTTGTAGATGGGTTTTGCCTTGTCAACCGCTTTCTTGCAACTCGTTGTCTTGGGAAACACGGGATCGTTCAAGGCGGTCAACAACAGCACGGGACTCGGCGCCGCGAGAGCGAGCACATGCTCCCAATCGAAGGGGAACTTCTTGGATTCCAAAGCCGGTTTAAGCTGTGGTAAGTAGGCCAGACCATTGTCAGACGCCCAGCGTTCCGGGTTCCGGTCATCGGAGAATCTCGTGAATCCGCAGCTTGCCACGCAGACTTGCACCCGCTCGTCGAAGGCGGTCAGCAGCAGCGCATTTGTGCCGCCCAGGCCGTGGCCAATCACCCCGATGCGCTCGCTGTCCACCGGCTTTGTATCCACGAGAACATCGACGGCCCGTATGTGATCAAACAGCATCTTTCCCAACGGCGAGAGGGAAGGCGTGTCGCGCTGGTGTTCGCGTGTGTCCAAGGCCTCCAGCCCGGGCGTCGCGCGTTCCCCTGCTGCAATGCTATCAGGGGCCAAGGTTACGTAGCCCAGTTCCGCGTAGTGCTGTGCGAAGGCTAACCGCGGCGATCCGTCGATGCCCGCTGGTTCGTCTTTGCCCTGAGGCGTGGCCTGGTGGCAGCACAGGATGGCCGGCGTGTCTTCGCGTTTCTCCGGCACGAACAACCAAGCCGATATCCGCTGCCATTCCTCAACGAAATAGTTAATACGGCGCCGCACATAGCCGGAGAATTGGACCTCGTCCATCACCTTTACCTGGGGCTCGATGCGTGGCTGGGGAAAGGTTCCCAGGACGTCTTTGACGTTCTCTTCGATGGTCTGCCGTATCTTGGGCCAGTCCGTGGGTTTTGAAACCTTGCTGAGATCGACCATGCTTGTGCGTTTCTCCCTCATGGTGTTTATACTGCCGCGGCTTTCGCGCGCGCAGGATCATCGGGGTTGAGTCACAATTGAAAGGTCCCGGCTTTTTGCGTAACAGTCTCAGTCGCGTTTTCACCCTAGCGAAAAGCGCGGCGGGTCCGCAATTTGCGCATGAACGCGCCAAAACAGGTAGAATACAGGAGAGGGTCGATCGATCGCCAAACCACCGCTTCATGAGTTATGTAACAGGCCGTCATACACACCCCAACTTGTACGCGCAGTGAACAGGTGAATGCGGCCAGGCGATCCCAAGTGTTTCGGTCCGTTCCACATGACGAGAGAACAACGCCCAGTTTGCGTAACCCACTCGAGGATCCTAGATGACCGATCAGATTCAACAAGAGGTAAACTCACAAGCCAGCGATTCGAAGACAGATGCCGAGGCGGCGAAGAAGAAGGGAGCGGAAGACGTCGTCGTGCGCACTTGGCGGCCCGAGGATATTCCCGCCATCGCCGCTCTCGAACGCGAGTGCTACCCGAATTTCCCGCCTGACGCGCTCTGTGACGAACGGCTATTCCGCATGCAGATGGAGGCCTTCCCCGAGGGTCAATTGTTGGCGGAACTCGATGGCAAACCCGTCGGTTATGCGGCTTCTCTGATTGTTCAGCTCGATGATGACTCCCCTTGGCATTCCTATGACGAAATTACCGGCATGGGCACCTTCAGCAATCATACGCCGAGCGGCGACACGCTATACGGCGCCGACATCGCCGTGCATCCGGACTATCGCGGCCGCGGCATCGCGCAGAAGCTTTACGAAGGGCGCAAGGAACTCATCCGGCGGTTCAATCTTCGCCGCATGGTTGCGGGCGGACGCATTCCAGGCTATCGGCACTATGCGGGAAGGATGACCGCAGAGGAGTACGTCGAGAAGGTCAAGAAGGGCGAACTCAAGGACATGGCGTTGAACGCGCACCTGAAGGCGGGCTACAAGGTGCGCGGTGTGCACATGGACTACCTCAGCGACAAGGCCAGTCTGAATTACGCCACGTTGCTCGAAATGCCCAACCTCGACTACAAGCCGGAACAGCGGCGGATCGCCGGGGCGCCTATTCGCAAGCCGGTGCGCAAAGTGCGCGTTTGCGCGGCGCAATATGAGATGACTCCGGTCCATTCGTGGGAGGAACTCGAAGGACAAGTCGAGTTTTTCGTGTATACAGCCGACGATTACCACAGCCACTTCGTGCTGTTCCCCGAGTTGTTTACGGCCCAGATGTTTAGCACGATGCGCCCCGACCTGTCCACGCTCGAGGCCGTCAAGGAGTTGGCGCGGTATACGGACCGCTACATCGATATGTTTACCCGCTTGGCCAAGGAGTTCCGGCTCTACATCATCGGTGGTTCTCATCCCGTCATGCGCGACGATCAGTTGTTTAACGTGGCGCATCTGTTTACGCCCACGGGCAACGTGTACACCCAGGATAAACTCCATATCACGCCCGGCGAGCGCAAGTACTGGGGCATTCAGCCGGGACAGGACATCAAGATCTTCGACACGGGGCTCGCGCGGTTCGCCATCCAAATTTGCTATGACATTGAGTTTCCCGAGGTGGCGAGGCTGTTGAGCCTGCAAGGCGTCGAAGCGATCTTCGTGCCGTACAGCACCGATGAGCGCAAAGCCTACGACCGCGTGCGGTTCACATCGCGCGCCCGCGCCGTCGAAAACGTGATGTACGTCGTTATCACCGGTAACGTGGGCAACTTGGCGCATTACAAGAGCTCCTTGTCGAACTATGGCCAAGCCGCCGTGTTCACGCCTGCTGATGTGGCGTTTCCGGCCGAAGGGATTGCCGCCCAGGCCGACGCCAACACGGAAACCCTTGTGTTAACCGAACTTGACCTCGGCTCACTGGCGCAGCAACGCGAACTGGGCAGCGTGCGCCCCTTCCGCGACCGGCGTCCCGACCTCTACGAAATTAACGCCAGAATCCCTATCGAAGTCATTCGAACGCAGTAACATGGATATGCAATCGTAGAAGGAGCTTGGACCGGTTATGTCTCCGCCGGTATTCGATCACGACTTTGCAGAGGAAACGGTTCAACGGCTGCGCGCCATCTCTTCGGATGCTACGCCGCTGTGGGGGCGCATGACGCCGGGGCAAATGATGGGCCATCTTGCCACCGGCTTGCGCTACACAATGGGCCGAGTTCCCGCCGCGCGCCGGTGGGGGCCATGGCACATGCGTTGGATAGTGGGGCCGTTGCTCTTACGCGGCTGGCTTCCTATACCGCGAAACGCTCGCGCGCCATCATCGTTGAAGGGGGAGAAAGCGCCGCCGGAAGCAGACCTGGAAACGTTGCACGCCCTGATGGAGGAGTATCTGCATAAGGCCGAGGCTGGCGCCATCCAGTTGCCGCCCCACCCGCTTTTTGGCCCGCTATCGGCCGATGAGTGGGCTCGGTTCCACGCGATCCACTTCGAGCATCATCTGCGTCAGTTCAATGTTTGAACCGAGCCCGAGCAATTGACTTACCGCGTGGGGCCTCCGTATCATACGCCATTCGCACGCCGGGGGCGGGCGCGAAAACTTGTGTGAACCGCCGCCAGGCCGCGCGTTGCCTTTCAGATCGTATTCCCGGGGATTTCATGGGCCGAACCATTGCCATAGCCAACCAGAAGGGCGGCGTCGGTAAGACCACGACCGCTATCAATCTGTCCGCTTGTTTAGCCAAGGCGGGTTATCGGGTCTTGCTGTTGGATCTTGATCCCCAGGGAAACGCCACAAGCGGTCTGGGCCAGAGCGCGCGCAACGACCTGTCCAATACGGTCTATGACATGTTGCTGGGAGACGCCTCCATTGAGGATGTCTCGCTTGATACCGCCGTTCCAAATCTGAGGCTCGTTCCAGCGGATCGTCAGCTTGTTGGAGCCGAGGTTGAGCTGGTTGACGCTACCGGGCGCGAATACCGGCTCCGCGAGGCCTTGGTTCAGACCCGGCGCCAATACGACTGGATCTTCATGGACTGTCCGCCGTCGTTGAGCTTGCTTACGGTCAATGCACTTGTGGCGGCTGACGGCATTTTGATAACGCTGCAATGTGAATACTATGCTCTGGAAGGCCTGACTGCATTGCTCAGCACGGTGTCCCGTTTGCGCGATAGCTTGAATCCCGGCTTATATCTCGAAGGGGTGTTGATGACCATGCATCAGAACACGCGGCTTGCCAAGGAAGTGGTTAAGGACGCGCGCCAGTATCTCAATGAGAAGGTATATCGTACCGTGATTCCGCGAAATGTCCGGTTGAGCGAGGCCCCAAGCTTCGGCAAGCCTATCATCGAATATGACATAAACTCGGCAGGAGCCCGCGCTTACCTGGCTCTGGCCAAGGAGATCACCGGTCATGGCTAAATCGTCTCGCCGTGGGCTAGGAAGGGGTTTGAGCGCGCTGATACCCGATCAGCCCGCGCCGCAGCACGCCGCGACTTACTCTGGTGATGAAGCGGCCCCGGCTGACGGCAATCAGATTCTGCATCTCGACCCCGGCAGAATCGAGAGTAATCCAGAGCAGCCGCGACGTCATTTCGATGAAGAGTCGCTGCAAGAGTTGGCTCAGTCAATTCGCCGTGACGGCGTGCAGGAACCGGTCATTGTTCGCCGCCGCAATAATCGCTATGAATTGGTGAGCGGCGAACGGCGCGTGCGCGCATCCATCATGGCTGATGCGTCCACTGTGCCTGCCATCTGCCGGGAAGTCTCCGATGGTGAGATGCTCAAGTTTGGGCTCATCGAGAACATTCAACGCGAAGACCTCAACGCCATTGAGTTGGCGCAGGCCTACAAGCGGCTCATTGACGAATTTGGGTGGACGCAGGAGCAACTTGCCAACGAAGTGGGTAAACAGCGGGCTACCGTCGCCAATACCTTGCGCCTGCTCAGCCTGCCGCCCGAGGTGCAGGAGCATGTGGCCATGGGGCGCTTGACCATGGGGCACGCGCGAGCGTTAATTACGGCGGACGACCCTGATTTCCAGCTCGACATGTGCCGAAAAATTATCGAGCAGGATCTTTCTGTCCGCCAGACTGAGCGCATGGCCGCCGCCCGAACCGAACCGCGCAAGCCGGAGAAGACCACCGCGCGCAAGGATCCCAATATCGCCAGCATTGAGGACGAATTGCGCCGCACGCTCGGAGCGCGCGTCTCCGTCCGGCAAGGCAAGAATAATCGAGGCAAGATCGAAATCGAATATGCCAATCTCGACGAGTTCGAGCGATTGTTGGGCCTTTTCCGCAAGTCCACGTGACGACTGCGCGGCGCGCCTCTGTTTGGCGCTTTCCCCAGTGCTCCAGTACGTACGCCCGAAAAACTGAGTGAGGAGTGACGCTTTTATGGTGGATATGAAACTGCTTCGCGAGTCGCCTGAGATCGTGCGCGAAGCATTGCGCAGGCGGAACATGTCGGCTGATTTGGACGCTATCCTAGAACGTGATACGGACCGCCGCAGCCTGGTCCACGAAATGGAGCAACTCCGCGCCAAGCAGAATAAAGCGAGCCAGGAAATCGCCGCATTAAAGAAGGCGAAGGAAGACGCCTCGGAAGCCGTTGCGGCGATGAAGGAAGTTAGCACCCAGATCAAAGAACGTGAAGAGCGGATACGGGAGCTTGAATCCGAACTGCGCGAGCAGTTGCTGCTGCTTCCCAACATTCCAGAAGATAGCGTGCCCGACGGCGCAGACGACTCAGCGAACCGTCTGGAGCGTGCGTGGGGTGAGCCGCCGGCGTTTGATTTCGAACCCCGGGATCATGTCGAAATCGGCGAGGCTCTGGGCGTTCTGGATTTCGAACGGGCCGCCAAACTGTCTGGCGCGCGATTCTGTCTGTCGCGCGGCGCCGGCGCGCAATTGGAGCGCGCGCTGATTAACTTCATGCTCGATATCCATACGCTGGAACATGGATATACCGAGTTGTTGCCGCCTTTCGCTGTGAATTCGGCGAGCATGGAAGGCACGGGACAACTCCCCAAGTTCGCCGATGATTCGTTTCGCTTGGAAGGCCATGACCTCTGGCTTATCCCGACCGCGGAAGTGCCGGTGACCAATGTTCACCGCGACGAAATCCTCAGCAATGACGACTTGCCCTTGCGCTATGTTGCTTACACGCCGTGCTTTCGCAGCGAGGCTGGTTCTTACGGCAAGGACACCCGCGGCATGGTGCGCCAACACCAGTTCAACAAGGTCGAGTTAGTGGCCTTGGCGCAGCCGGAAGAGTCCTGGGATGAGCTGGAAAGACTGACCGCTGCCGCCGAAACCGTATTGCAGCGGCTCGATTTGCCGTACCGTGTGGTAACGTTGTGCACGGGCGACTTGGGGTTTTCCGCCGCCAAAACCTACGATATCGAGGTGTGGCTGCCGGGCCAGCAGGCTTACCGGGAAATCAGTTCGTGTTCGAACTTTACCGATTTTCAGGCTCGACGGGCGAATATCCGTTTTCGTAGGGAAAAGAAACCCGAGTTTCTTCATACGTTGAACGGTTCCGGGCTGGCTGTAGGGCGCACCGTTATTGCTATCCTTGAAAACCACCAGCAATCCGATGGTACGGTGAAGATTCCCGAGGCGCTTCGGCCTTACATGAGAGGACTCGAAATCATTGAACCCTTCGGAACGGCTCGACGAGCAACTTGACGCAGCGATCGCACTGTTGCGTCGTGCGGAACACGCTGTGGCCGTTACCGGCGCGGGGATCTCCGCTGAGAGCGGCATCCCCACGTTCCGGGAGTCCGGCGGCTTCTGGGAGAAGTACCCGCCCGAACAATACGCCACCTATTCCGCCTTCCTCAAAAATCCCAAGAAGATCTGGTCCATGTGGCGGGAGCGCTCCGCCATGCTGCGAGACAGCGAGCCTAATGCCGGCCACTACGCCCTGGCTCAATTAGAGGAGGCCGGTCGGCTGGAGGCGGTGATCACTCAGAATGTGGACAACCTGCATCAGGACGCCGGTAGCAAGCGGGTGGTCGAGTTTCACGGCAATGCCCGTTGGATGCGTTGCAAAGGCTGTGGCCATGCGGAACCCATCACCGAGGAGGCCCTTGAGCGCATTCCGCCCAAATGTTCCTGTGGGGCCATCATGAAGCCCGATGTGGTGATGTTCGAGGAATGGATATCTGATGACGCGCTGGCCGAGGCGAGTTCTTTGGCGAACCGTTGTGACGCCATGCTCGTCATTGGAACCAGCGCGCAGGTGTACCCGGCCGCCAGTCTGCCTCGTACGGCCAAGCACAACGGCGCCAGCATCATCGAGGTGAACATCGAACCGACTGGTTTTACGGACACGCTTACCGATGTTCATCTGCAAGGCGCAGCCGGCGAGGTGCTCCCCCGGATCGCGGCGCGACTAACCGGTGAAAACGGGACATGATACGGCCGTGGCGCTCGGTGTCGCTCTCGGCGCGGGGCGAAGTAAGCGCATAGCCCCTGGGGCGGCGATTGTGAGGAATTGGGCGCGGGGTTTTGGTATTCGTCAAACCCATCACCTGCGTCCTTCTGTTGTATTATAATGAGGGTTAGAACTGGCGCAGGCGAGGCGGCGTTTCCGCCAATAGGACGGTTGCATCCATGAAACGAGTAATGGTCACGAAAACCGGCGGCCCTGAAGTTATCACCGTAGAAGAAGCACCGGTACCCAAACCCGGCGCAGGCGAGGCGCTCGTCAAAATGGAAGCCGCAGGCCTCAATTATGCGGATATCATGCAGCGGGAGGGCGTGTACCTCGGCGGGCCAACGCCTCCTTTCGGAGCAGGTTTCGAAGTAGCCGGCGTCATCGAAGAGCTCGGAGAGGGGGTCAACGAATGGCGGGTGGGCGACGCTGTGATGGCTCTGTGCTCCAATGCGTTCAGCGAATACGTGTGTGTGCCCGCAAGCAATCTCATCAAGAAACCGAATCAACTTGATTTTGCGCAAGCCGCGGCGGTCCCTTGTCAGTATCTCACAGCCTACCATACGCTGATCACGCTAGCTGATGTGCAGCCCGATCAGCGGGTATTAATCCAAGCCGCTGCAGGCGGATTGGGCACAATGCTCGTCCAAGTAGCCAAGCAACGCGGAGCGGTTGTCATCGGGACCGCGGGCGCCTCCGCCAAATGCGAGTTGATTCGCGAGTTAGGCGGCGACTACGCCATCAACTACCGGGAACAGGACTTCGAGTCCGAAGTGAAGAGTATCACCGATGGAGTCGGGTGCGATCTGGTTATCGAGTCCGTTGGGGGTGAGGTCTTTGACAAGAGTCTGCGTTGCGTCAAGACCCGCGGACGCCTGGTTGTACTGGGTGTGGCCAGCGGGGAGCCGCGGCAAGTCGATACCGTCTCCCTTCTGTTCCACAATCTGACGGTTTCAGGATTCCATCTGATGGCGTACACACAGGACGAAATCGCAATGCAGCACGCGTGCAGCGACTTGTATGCTTGGGTCGCGTCCGGTCTCCTTCGGATCAATATTGGCGCCACGTTCTCGTTGGACCAAGTGGCCGAAGCGCAGCAAAAACTCGCGTCTCGTGAAACGACAGGCAAAGTGATTATTCTACCCTAGCGGCAGCCGTGGGTTGGGTTGTGTGGTAACGCACCGTTATGGCTAGCGCGCCGAGCCGTTTCTGATATTGATAAGTATTTGCCATTCAGGGTGTTGCGCCTATCGGACGCCCGTGAGTATAATGCTTGTATTGGAAAGACGCGCCGCCGATTCTTGAGCGAACCTGTTTATGCAAAAGGCGATTCGGGGGATGGTGGTGATAAGGGGCATTCGCCGCTTTTTTTGTGGGAATGAGCTGGGCATATCTCACTGCTATTATGCGGGCATTACCAGCGAGGAGGTACTCGGTGACATTGACGAAGCGTGAATTAATCATGAAAGTCGCGGATAAACTCGATATGACCCAAAACGATGTGGCTCGAGTTGTGGAGCGTTCGTTCGCCGTAATATCTCAGGCGCTGGCTGAAGGCGAACGGTGGGAGCTCCGCGACTTCGGGGTATTCGAGGTCAAGTATCGGGCCTCGCGACTCGGCCGCAATCCCCGTACGGGCGATCAAGTGCCCGTGCCTGAGCGGCGCGTTGTTACGTTTCGGCCAGGTAAGAAGATGAAGGAATACATTGCTAATGAGGTCCCGCCAGCATCCGGCGAGAAGGGCAAAGAACCTCTTGTTCGGCCCAAGCCCGAGTCATCCAACGCGCCCAATCGGGATCATGATGATAAACCACCAATGTGAAGCAGGTTCGGTTGTCAGAGCCGACAGCATGGATTGGGGCGGGTCACGCCATTACAGGGTGCTCGGATGTCGATAAACATCCTTGCCGCGGATACCGGCACGCGCATCAACACGGTCGCTGTTTGGCGCGATGGGGCGGCGCTCGCGGAGTCTGTGGCCGACTGTCATCGGGCCCACTCCGAACGGTTGCTGGAGACGACCCGCGCAGTGATGCGCGAAGCCGGCATTGAGCTCGCCGACGTCGACGCGCTTGCCATTGCCGTGGGACCTGGCTCGTTTACCGGTCTTCGCATTGGCGTGTCGGCCTGGAAGGGATTGGCCTTGGGCGCGAATCTTCCGCTTGTCGGCGTGTCTTCGCTCGAGGCGCTTGCCCAGCCGTTCCGTGGGCTAAGCCGGCCAGTGTGTGCGCTATTGCCCGCCCGCCTCGAAGAAGTCTTTGCCGCCGTCTATCCTTCCGAGCGCGGAGCTTGCGCAATGCTTGAACCGGTCGCGGCGCCGCTGAACGAAGTCCTTCGCGAAACGCCTCCCGGCGCCGTGTACACCGGGGAAGGAGCACATCAGCACCGAAACGCCATTGAACGACTTGATCCCGCTGCAATCTTCGCCCCTCGTCTTCTGGCCTCGCCGCGGGCCTCTGCGGTGGCGGACGTAGCCAATGCTCTACTCGAAGCTGGAGTTTGCTCTGATCCTGCGGCGGTGCGCCCCCTCTATCTACGGAAAGCCCAAGCGGAGCGTCTACGTGAGCAAGCCGCGCCTTGACATCCCCGGCGCTGAACCGGAATCCATCCGTTTCGTCCCTCTTGCCGAAGAGCATATTGATTCTCTCATGGCGATCGAGCACGAAGCCTACGCCGAGCCGTGGACTCGGACCATGTTTTATGAAGAACTGCGGAACGACCTTTCGTTTTTCTATGTGGCGTTTCGGGATGATGAGATCATCGGCTACGTGGGTTTCTGGCTGGTGCTGGATGAAGCGCATATCACCACCGTTGTAGTCAAACGGCCATATCGCGGGCGCGGCCTTGGCTGGATGCTCATGGAGCACATTCTGGCCAGAGCGCGTGAACAAGGGGCTCGCATCGCTACCCTCGAGGTGCGTGTCTCGAATGAACGTGCGATTTCCCTTTACCAGCGCATGGGATTCCGGACGGTGGGCATCCGCAAGGGATACTATCCGCGCACCGGGGAAGACGCCCAAGTTATGCTGTTGGAATTGTAGAGGGCGTCTACTGATTGCGGAAGATGGCGGCCGTTGGTTTGGGTTGACGTTGTGGCGAGCGTCGTGGGCCTGTGAACGTTGACGCCGCGCGATTGGCGTTTCTCCCCAAGTCGTGATATGGTTCAGCGCTCGTGTAGTGAACTCGGGATGCACCAGATTCCCCGCCGCATATTGACCTGCTAACCAAGCGGCTGCCGCGGCATACTGTCTCCGGCTATACAAAACACAGAGCGATGCAGCGTAAGGAAAGTAATGAGCAATCTGACGGGTATTGAACAGCGGCTTAAGCGTATTCGCTTGATTGTCTGCGATTTTGACGGAGTGCTGAGTGATGGCAAGATCTTCTTTGATGGCGACGGCAAACCATTCCGCGCCGTGCATGCGCGGGATATGGCTGCTTTCACTCTGTGGCGCGTGACGGGGGGGCGGTTGGCGCTTGTAAGCGGACTGGGCAGCGCCGCGCTCGAGACCATCGCGGCGCAGTGGCATTGTGACGCCTGCGTAATGTGGATTAAAGACAAGGCGCGGGTGTGCCGTGAATTGGTGCAAGAGATGGCTCTCGAACTCGACGAATTCTGTTTTCTCGGTGACGATCTCATTGACCGGAACGCGATGCGGACTGCCGGTCTCGCGGTGGCGGTCAGCGATGCGGCGGCTGAGGCCAAAGCCGAGGCCCATTGGGTGACGGAGGCCCCCGGCGGACGCGGAGCTTTCAGGGAGCTGGTCTACCGCATTCTCAGCGCACAAGGACGGTTGGACGAGGCCATCGAGACATATTGCGGGCGGGAGGACGAGACCGAATCCAGTGTGCGCGAATATCTGCGGGGCGAGTCGGCCGAACCACGACAAACGGGTCGGCGATGCGGGTAATCGGGTTGACCGGCGGTACAGGTAGCGGCAAATCGGAAGCAGCCAAACGGTTTCGGGAGCATGGCATTCCCGTCTTAAGCGCGGATCGGATTGGGCATGAAGTCATTGCGCCTGGAGGAGAAGCCGAGGCGAAGGTCACTGAGGCGTTTGGGTCGTCTGTGTTGACGGACGGCGTCATAGATCGACAGAAGCTCGGAGCGATCGTGTTCGACAATGCGGAGGCGCGTCAGCGGCTGAACGCCATCGTCCATCCCCTCATCATTCAAAACATCAAGCGCCATTGCGAGGATCTTGAGCGCCACGGGCAGCAGGCGGTGATCATTAACGCGGCGCTGATAGCAGAAGACGGGAAACGACCGGCGTGCCTTGACGGTCTCATTCTTGTCACGAGTTCCGAGCCGGTGCGAGCCGCGCGCCTAATGGCTGCCCGCGGTTTCTCCGAGACCGAGGCCCTGCGGAGAATTCGGGCGCAGACTTCGCCGGACGAGAAGGTTGCGTTGGCCGATTGGATTCTCGACAATGACGGCGCTTTAACCGACCTTTGGGCACAAGTTGATAAGCTGGTGGAAGTGATTAGGCAATATGGCGGATAACCTTACAACCTGCGTAATATGCGGTCGGTTGTTCAAGGGCGCGCCGGGGCAGACCTGCTGTTCGCGTTGCGCCGATGCGTGTTTTCGTGCGGTTCGCTATGTGGAGCGGTTGCTGGCCCATGTTGAAGACGTCACGCCGGAAAGCCTTGCCGAGGCGTTGGGCCGGCCCGTCTCTGAGGTGCGGGAGATAATCAAAGGATCGCGATTCCTTCAAGACGTCGTGCAAGTCAGTGAATCATGTAGACGCTGTCGCGTCAACCTTGCTGAACCGGGCATTGCCTATTGCGCGGATTGCCGTGACCAACTGAAAAGCGGACTTGATTCGGCCCGCCACGCTGTATCCAACGAACGTGAACAACTGGAGTCGCAAGCGCCAGTGTCAAACGATGGTTCCCGCACGGGAGTACGGAATGCATTGGAGGAAAGACGCCGACGTCGCCATGGGCACGGGAATACATAGATCCGTTCAAGCGGCGCGGCGCGCAGAGCAATCCGCGGCGGAAATGCGGATTGGGCGGCACTGATGCGTTTTCGGCATAGCGCGGCCGTAGGGGCCAGCCTGTTGTTGACGGCTGGTTTGCTGTGGTTGGTGTTTCGAGGCGCCGATTGGGCTGTGCTGTGGGCCAGACTTCGGCAAGCGCATCCAGGTTGGATTCTGCTGAGCACAGCGTTTATTTGGCTGAGCTTTTTGACGCGCGTCATCCGCTGGAGCTACATCGTGCGGGCTGCGTCGCCCGCCTCATTCCGCAACATGTTCAGCGCAACGCAGATAGGGTTCCTGGCGAATTTCGTGTTGGTTTACCGAGCCGGCGAACTCATTCGCGCTTTCCTGTTGGCCCGATTGACGGGCATTCCGTTTATCAAGGGCGTGGCGATGGTCACGCTTGACCGTGTAACCGACTTGGCCGGGCTGGTCGTCGTTCTTATGGTGGCCATGATGGCCTTCTATCAAATGGGCGCGGTAACGGTGCCCGCCGCGTTGCTGGCCAGCGAAGACCCGTTCACAATTCCGCCGCTCATGGTCCAGGTCTTCGTGT
>PUMX01000009.1 GCA_003552485.1 Candidatus Hydrogenedentota bacterium | reverse complement strand
GTTTTTCTTCAAGGCGGCCGCTGGTTTGCCGCAGCGATTCGGTCCAGTCGGCCCGTTGCGGCTTGGCGGGCGCGTTCAGCAGATCAAGCGAAGGCAACGTGTAATGCCGCGGATACACGTAGTCCGGCGGGAGTTCCTCGGGCTCCGCGGCCTTGCGCCGGGGAAGCGGCGCCTTTCGTTTTTGCTCGGGCGTGTAAGCGTCTTGCGGCGCGGCGCCGTCTGGCGCCTCGGCGGCGTCCCACCGGGCTTCGTCAGCATTCGTAGCCGGGGCGGCGCTGTCGTCGCTGGATTCCAGCGCATCACCGACAACCGCGTCGCCCGCCTGAACATCGTCCGAATTCTCATGCGTCTCAGGCACGCTGTCAAAAGGCGGGGCAGGTTTCGGGGCCTCTTCCGGGCTTTCCGAGTGCTGCGCGGCCGGGCGAATCCGGATCGAGCTGAGGTCGCGCGGAGATTCATCCTCTGTCTCGGACTCTTCGACAACGGCTTTCGATTCCGCGCAGCGCCTCTTTGCCGCGTTCCGCTTCGCCTTGCGTTCGAGCCGCGCCATGTATAGCCGGTGAAACGCTTCCCACATCTCGACGACGCCCTTCAGCATGAGCACGCCGAGCCCATGCATCATGGCGAACCAGCGCACAAAAAGGAATTCAGTAGCCAGAAGGACGCCGATAATGGCGCAGGTCAGCACAATGACGTTGGACCCGATAACGCCGAATAGCGGCAGGATCAAACTGCCCACGAATGCGCCCACGGCGCCGCCGAGCAACTCCCCGGAATCCGCCGCGCGCAGGTTGATGTGCATAAAACCTGCCGTTGTGACGGTCAAAATGACAAGGCCCGTGATGCGCATCGGCAGACGGTCCAACGGTTGGTGGGCGAGCAACATGCCGCCCCATACGGCCAGCACGCAATAGAGCACGTGCGCGCCGTACCCGAAGACGAGCGTGAGCAACCCCGCCAGCACCGCGCCCGGCTTGCCCAGCGCATTGGGCACGTTCTCGATGCCGTCGATATGACGGTTGACGGCGCCCTGATAACCGTCTGTCACCAAAGCGAGGAAGAGCAGTAGCGCGAAGGCGAGCACGATGACCCCAAGGATCTCGGAACGCCGCCCACCAGATGCTTTGGTTTTGGCGCGTCTACCCATGTTCGCTTCTCCGCCCCCCCTTCGCCTCATACCCGTTGCGAAAAGTCTAACAGAGCTTTTCCTTTGCTGCAACCAAATATTGTGGTTGTGCTGACGCAAGACCCCAGGTATTGGCTTTTCCGTGGCGCGAGGCTGACCGCATTGCACGGTTTCACCCCTCCGGGCCAGATTGCTCCCCCAAGAGGACTCCCCTTAGACAAGGGCCAGCTTAGCCGTTCTCGCGGCTTCATTTCAAGAAACGCAAGGGAAACAAGTCAGCCGCCCGGTTGTCCACGAGAACAAGCGGGCGGCTGGTTACGCTGCTAGGGGCCGCTTCCCGGGTCAGCGCCGGCTATTCCGCGCGGCCCTGGCTGACGCTCAACGCCTATGCAAGCAACTGCAAGGCGTTTTGCGGCACGATATTCGCCTGCGCGAGCATGCCCGTGCCGGCCTGCTGAAGGATCTGGTTGCGCGTGAAGGTCATGGTCTCGCGCGCGATATCCGCGTCGCGGATGGCGCTCTCCGAGGCCTGCGCGTTCTCTTCCTCGATGCCCAGCGTGTTCATCGTGAACTCGAGCCGGTTCTGCGCCGCGCCGAGCGCGCTGCGCAACTCGTTGACCGAGCTCAAGGCGGCGTCCACGACATTGATGGCGTTTTCCGCGTCGCTTGCGTCGGCCATGCTGCTCGCATCGTTGGGATCTACCCCGCCGATGAATACATCTTCAAAACCCAGCACGTCATCGGTGGCGTCGGCTGGGTCAAAGTCCGCCGTGATGCTCTGCAAGGTGACTTCGAGCGTTTGGCCTACCCGCGCGCCCACTTGCAGGGTCACAGTATTGTTCGCCGTATCCAACAGGTTGATTCCGTTGAACTCGGTTTCTGTGGCGATATCGTTGATCTGCTCGATAAGCTGTTGAAACTCATCGTTGAGCGCTTCGCGGCTGTCGTCGTTTTGCGTGCCGGTAGCCGACTGTACGGACAACTCGCGCATGCGCTGAAGGATGTTGGTGACCTCACTCAGCGCGCCTTCCGCCGTCTGCACGAGGCTGACGCCGTCCTGCGCGTTGCGCTGAGCCATCTGCGTGCCCTTCACGATCGAGTTAAAGTTTTCCGCAATGGACAGGCCCGCGGCGTCGTCGGCTGCGCGGTTGATGCGCAGTCCGCTGGAGAGGCGTTCAAGGCTCTTGTTCAACTGATTCGTCGAACGGCCAAGGATACGGCCCGTGTTTAAGGCCGCCATGTTCGTGTTGATGTTTAGGCTCATAGTGTTTCCTCCTTGTGCGTTAGTTTTTCGCCGAAGTCTCCGTACCTCGGCGGTGTTGAAGCGCTTTTGAGGGATTACATCCCCCTTAATCCCCCTTCAAAGGGGGACTTTGACGTATGGGCACATCTCCCTTAGTCCCGTTCAAAGGGACTTTTCGCGTCCAGCCAACTAGCCGAGCAACTGCAAGGCGTTCTGCGGCACGACATTGGCTTGGGCCAACATGCCGGTGCCAGCCTGTTGCAGGATCTGGTTGCGCGTGAAGGTCATGGTCTCGCGCGCGATATCCGCGTCGCGGATGGCGCTTTCCGAGGCCTGCGCGTTCTCTTCCTCGATGCCCAGTGTGTTCATCGTGAACTCAAGCCGGTTCTGCGCCGCGCCCAAGCCACTACGCAACGCGTTGACCTCCTCCAACGCCTTGTCAACGGACTCAATCGCCAGATTCGCTTCGTCCGCGGTGAGAAGGTTGCGAGCATCCAGGGTTTCGTCAGTACCCTCGTTGTCGATCTCACCGATGCTGCCGGTTTGAATGTCGCCCAATTCGACATTCAACGTCTGTCCCACACGGGCGCCGACCTGCAGGGTGATGGGGTTAGCCGCAGCATCCGCGATATTCAACAAGTTGATCCCGTTGAACTCGCTGTCGTTCGCGGTATTATCGATCTGCGCGATCAGCTCCTGGAATTCGTCATCCAGAGCCTGACGGCTTTCTGCGTTCTGTGTGCCCGTGGCGGATTGGACCGCCAGTTCACGCATGCGCTGAAGGATGTTGGTGACCTCGCTGAGGTCGCCCTCCGCCGTCTGCACCAGGCTGATGCCGTCCTGCGCGTTGCGCTGGGCCATCTGCGTGCCCTTCACGATCGAGTTGAAGTTTTCCGCAATGGACAGGCCCGCGGCGTCGTCGGCCGCGCGGTTGATGCGCAACCCGCTGGACAGGCGTTCGAGGCTCTTGTTCAGAGCGGCCGTTGAACGGCCTAGGATACGGCCCGTGTTCAGCGCCGCCATGTTCGTGTTGATGTTTAGGCTCATAGTGTTTCCTCCTTGTGTGTTGGTTTTTTCGCCGAAGTCTCCATACCTCGGCGGTGTTGAAGCGCTTTTGAGGGATTACATCCCCCTAATCCCCTTCGAACGGGAACCGATACGAGGGGCTAGCCGAGCAATTGCAAGGCGTTCTGCGGCACGACATTGGCTTGGGCCAACATGCCCGTGCCGGCTTGCTGCAGGATCTGGTTGCGCGTGAAGGTCATGGTCTCGCGCGCGATATCCGCGTCGCGGATGGCGCTCTCCGAGGCCTCGGCGTTCTCTTCCTCGATGCCCAGCGTGTTCATCGTGAACTCAAGCCGGTTCTGCGCCGCGCCCAATGCGCTCCGCGCGGCATTGACATCGTTCAAGGCGCTGTCAAGCGCGTCGATCATGATCTCCGCGTTCAGGGCCGTGACGGCTCCTTCCGTTGATTCTCCGGTCAAGTTCAGATTGCCTGCGTCAACGGTGAACGTTTCTCCGCCAACCTCGGCTTCGGCTCCGTTAAGCAACTCCGCAGTGCGGATATCGGGGAGTTCAATCCCGAGCGTCTGGCCGACGCGGGCGCCCACCTGAAGGGTTACGGCGTCCTCACCCTCATTGTTGTCATCCAGCAGTTTGATGCCATTGAACTCGCTGTCGCCGGCAACGGCATCTATCTGCGCGATCAGCTCCTGGAATTCGTCATCCAGGGCCTGACGGCTTTCCGCGTTCTGTGTGCCCGTGGCGGACTGAACGGCCAATTCGCGCATGCGCTGGAGGATGTTAGTAACCTCGCTGAGGTCGCCCTCCGCCGTCTGCACAAGGCTGATGCCGTCCTGCGCGTTGCGTTGGGCCATCTGCGTGCCCTTCACGATCGAGTTGAAGTTTTCCGCAATGGACAGGCCCGCGGCATCGTCGGCCGCGCGGTTGATGCGCAGTCCGCTGGACAGGCGCTCAAGGCTCTTGTTCAACTGATTCGTCGAACGGCCTAGGATGCGGCCCGTGTTCAAGGCCGCCATGTTGGTGTTGATGTTTAGGCTCATAGTGTTTCCTCCTTGTGCGTTAGTTTTTCGCCGAAGTCTCCGTACCTCGGCGGTGTTGAAGCGCTTTTGAGGGATTACATCCCCGTTAATCCCCCTTCAAAGGGGGACTTTGTACCGCCGGCATCTTGCCGGCATTTCCCGCCGCCTGCGAAGGTGGCGCGACGCTGCCGGACAAATCCCTGGCAAAGGGGTTTTACATCCCCCTTAATCCCCCTTCAAAGGGGGACTCTTACATATGGGGGCATCCCCCTAATCCCCCTTCGAAGGGGGACTTTTGCAAAGGGTTAGCCGAGCAACTGCAGGGCGTTCTGCGGCACGACATTGGCTTGGGCCAACATGCCGGTGCCGGCCTGCTGAAGGATCTGGTTGCGCGTAAAGGTCATGGTCTCGCGCGCGATATCCGCGTCGCGGATGGCGCTTTCCGAGGCCTGCGCGTTCTCTTCCTCGATGCCCAGCGTGTTCATCGTGAACTCGAGCCGGTTCTGCGCCGCGCCGAGCGCGCTGCGCAACTCG
>PUMX01000486.1 GCA_003552485.1 Candidatus Hydrogenedentota bacterium | reverse complement strand
GGCGGCGATTCTGCTGCCGGCTTTGGCCCGCGCGCGCGAGGCAGCGCGGCGCGCCAGTTGCGCGAACAACCTCAGACAGTACGGCACCATTCTGAAGATGTACGCCAACGAATCCCGAGGCGAACGGTATCCCACGAACAAAGTGTGGCCATGTCGACCCGAGCAGATTAGGGAGGGAGGAGAGATCCGTTGGAACGGCGGCGATTGGACGTTTGAGCACTCTCAGGTTTACCCCGAGTACCTGACTGATCCGGCGATCGCGCTATGCCCATCTGCCGCCACGGGCGATGACGTGACCGAAGTGTTCAACCGGGTACGCACACATATTATGGAAGATGGAGAGGGAAACCCCAGACCAGAGCCTTGGTTGGTGCATGAAGGCGAGGGCATCATCGAAGTCGATGATCCGTACCGGTTCTACACCTGCGAGGCCGATAGCAGCGCCACCAGCTATCTGTATCTATCGTGGCTCATGAACGAACCCTGGCTCGATTTGGAGCAGGAGATTCTTGGGCAAGGCTCGGGCCAAGACTTCGCTAACTACGCGCCATTATTCGCCGAGATGACGTACGGCGATGCTATCTTGGCTATGCTTGGCACCGCCGGCGCCCACTTGGGGCAGCTGGACCTCATCGACGAGGATATCGAGGCCGACCTCGGCGGGGACCTAGGCGAGCAAACGTTCCCCCGGTTGCGGGAAGGCATTGAGCGGTTTTTGATCACGGACATCAACAACCCCGCCGCCAGCGCTCAGGCGCAAAGCGATATCCCGGTAATGTCTGACTGGGTCAGCATCGAGCTGGGCCAGGAGTTCAACCACCAGCCCGGCGGCTCGAACGTGCTGTACCTGGATGGACACGTGGAGTTCTTGCGCTATCCCGACGGCGGATGGCCGGTTAACCGCACCATGGCGGTGTTGCAGGGCGCTTAATCCCTGACGCACTTCCTCGATTGCATTTGCGTTCAAGGCGGCGAACGGCGCACGGCCGTTCGCCGCCTTTATGTTGCCCGCTAAAGCTGGCGGGCCCGCCCTAGTCGCCGGATAGTGCATCTAATCTGAAGCGATTGTGTGGTCTGGACATCGATTGCGCGTTTGGCGTCCTCTCCTGCTGGGTGACAACGCCGTGATGGCTTGGAGTAAGCGGCATCGGCTGTGATTGACGGGTTAACATCCCCCTAAATCCCTTCAAAGGGGGACTTGTCGTACCGCCGGCGTCTCGCCGGCACGCAAAAAAAAGGGGCTTACCCGCCTCTCTGGCGCGCCCGCGCCGACTACTCTTGCCCGAGCATTTCGTTGGCGGCGTTACGCAGCGGGGCGTGGCCGCTCGCCATCGCGCCCACCAGCAAAGTGCTCGCGTCTTCGCCATGCACGCGCGCCAGCCCGCGCAAGGCCGCGGCCCGCATCATAACCGCTTGGCTGGGCTCGAACGCGAGCCAGTACAAGCGGGCCGCTTCATCACCGCACCCTTCTTCCTCGTGGCGCGCCGCGACGGCGAGGAAAGCATCGTCAGCGTACGCTTGCAGCCCTTCGCGCACGTTCTGCTGCAACCGCGCGACCGCGCTCTCGGCTTCGCCGGAATCGATGCGCCCAAGCGCCGTGATCGCCGCCGCCGCCAGCTCGTCATGATCGCTCTCGCCGGCGATGCGCTCGATAGCGTCAACCGCCTCCGCATCATCCCTACGGCCCAGGGTATGAACGAGCCCCAACTGGAGCTTCGGATCATCCGCGCGATCCAGGGCCTCGCGCAACGCTTCATCCACGTCGGCGGCGTCCATCCCTTCGAGCGTTCCGCGTGCGCGATGCGCGAGATCGGGATCATCCAGCAGCGCGGTCAGGGCGGGCACGCTCTCCGCGCCGCCCACGCGGACCAGCTCGCGGCAGGCAAAGGCCTTGCCGTGGCGGGTCGCGTCATCGGATTCGAGAATGGCGATGAGCTCCGCTTCGAGCGCGCGCATGGCGTCTGGATCCTGCATGCTATCGAGAATCTCGTCCTCGAAGGCTTCAAGCGGCGCGGAGTCCGCGCCGGGCGTCCACTGCGCCATGGCTTCCAGCATCTCTTCGACGCTGTATTCGGGTGTTGCGCCGGCAACCATCGCGATGGACAGAAGCGCCCACGCCGCGGCGAGCATCAATCCGGCGGACCGTTGTTTTCTTGTCACACGCATCATATCGTCAGTCCTTTCGAACGGGGCGTTCTCCCCCCGTGTTGCATCTGCAAATTCGCGGAGCGGGAGCCAATTTCAGATCCACGCCCAGGGCTCGCGTTTGGGCCGGTTCAGCCACCGGCTGGCCTCTTCGTCGTCGAGTATCTGTTCGGCGTCGGGGTCCCACCGGATGACGCGATTCGTCCACTTGGCGATGTTGCCGAGATGACAGGTGATGACCGAGCTCGCGCCGATCTCGACATCGGCGATGGGACGTTGGCGGCTGCGGATGCAATTCAGCCAGTCCCTGTAATGGTTCGGGCTGTCGTAGAGACGAATGTCGCCCGGGGCCAGGTCGATGTCTTCCAGGGATTCGGGATCGGTACGCAAGAAATTGCGATTCACCTCGACCTCGCCTTCCTCGCCGATGAACCGCGCGCCGTTGCACGAGCGTTTTTGCAACGTGACGCCGTTCTCGTAGACGTAGGTCAGGTAACCGCTCTCGCTCTTGGACGGCGGCTGGATCTCGACGGGGTTACGGCCGTCCATGCCCAGGCCCCACTGCGCGATATCGAAGTGATGGGCGCCCCAGTCCGTGATCATGCCGCCGGAGGTGTCCCGGATCAGGCGCCATCCGCCGGAGTAGTCGCCGCTGATGCGCTCCGAGTTGTAGGGATACCAGGGAGACGGCCCGAGCCAGCGGTCCCAATCCACGCCGTCGGGAATGGGCTCTTCGTCGAAGTAGGCCCAATGCGAGGTGCCGCCGACGTCAGCGTAGACCTCTTTAACGCGGCCGATGTAGCCGTTGCGCACCAATTCACAAGCGAAGCGAAAGTTGCTTCCCGAGCGCTGCTGACTGCCCGTCTGCAACACAACGCCGTAGCGGCGCACAGCGGCGCGCATCGCTTGGGCGTCTCCGACATCAAAGCTGAGCGGCTTCTCGCAGTAGATATCCTTGCCCGCGCGCGCGGCGAGAACCGTCATCACGCCGTGCCAGTGGTCCGGCGTGGCGATGACGACCGCGTCGATATCGTCGCGGGCCAGCAGATCCTGGAAGTCGCGGTATAGATCACAGCCTGTGTAGCTTCCCTGCTCCATGGCTTCGGCGTAGACCTCTTCAACGCGCCGCACGCCTTCCGCGCCCACGTCATCCTTGACCTCGCTGATGGCCAGCACCTGGGTATCATCCATGCCGACGAACGATCCAAGCAAACCGGACCCCATGTTACCGATGCCGATGAAGCCCAGCGTGATTCGTTCGTTGGCGGCCGCCCGGGCCGTTCGGGACAGTATGTTAGGTCCCACGGCCGCAGCCGTCGCTGCTGCCGCGGACCGGCCCAAGAACTGGCGGCGAGTGATTCCGTATCTGTTCATATTCCAGTACCCCTCTTACTCTGACACGACACGAGGCGCGCACCCTTGCAAGCGCCCCGTTTCCACGAAATTGAGCATAACTAGAACAGTAATCTACTCCCCCTCCGCCGCTGAATCAACATTGGTTGCGTTGCACTGGGCTTCGCGGCGTGTTAGACTCCGCAGAATTTGGGTTACGGATCGGAATGGGGCTTCTCGGCGCGAGGGGATCCCTGGTCCGCAGGTGGTTCGTTCGCCGGGGCCAGCGGACGCCGCGCACGTAGTGTTTGCCATTCCATAAACCGCATTTGCAGGGATCTTTGACCATGGTCATTGGCACTTCATCCACCAGCACCATCTTCGACGTACTTCGCACTGGCGTCACCACGGTAATGCGCCAGAGTGGGCCGCCCGCTGAGCTACTATACGAGGCGAGAAACTGCTCGATCCATGTGCGCGCGGCCGATATTAACCGCCGCATCGACAGTATGCGGATCAAGTTCCCGATCAAACCCGAGAGCGATAAAGAGAAACTGAACGCGGCGTTTGAAGACGCGCGCATCCCCGTTCAGTTGCACCTGGAAAACGGAAGCTGCGCGCTCACGCTGCCTTCGTTTGAATGGCGCCACCTCAAACAACTCGAACGGGTGGACGCGATTATCGAGGATTTCGTCGCGAGCACGCTGCGCGCTCAGTCATGGCGGCTGGAAGTCAAACGGTTCTTCCGCTCGAACATCAACATCAATCTGCTGGTCGAAGGCATGAGAGAGCAGAATGCATCGGACTTGCACTTGCGCGCCGGCGCGCCGCCGTACATCCGCATCGACAACGATCTGCAGCCGCTGGATATGGGCATTATTACAGCGGATGACATGCACGATGTCGTAATGCAATTGGGCGGTCAGGAAGAGGCGGATAAACTCGAGGCGGAACGCGAAAGCAGTTTCCAGTATCACTCGGCGGGTGTTGGCTACCTGCGCGTTAGCGGCTACTTTAAGCAGGGGGCAATGGCTCTGGCCATCCGCTTGATCCCCGAGGAGCCGCCGGCGTTCGAGGCGCTAGACATTCCGGAAGTGGTGCGCAGCATCTGCCGGCACCAGCGGGGACTCTTCCTGGTGTGTGGCATTACCGGGAGCGGCAAGTCCACCACGCTGGCGGCGATGGTGGACTACATTAACGCGACCCGGCACGCGCACATCATCACTGTCGAAGATCCTGTCGAATATGTGTACCGCGATAAGGAAAGCATCATTTCCCAGCGTGCGGTGGGCCGGGACACCTACAGTTTCGCCAATGCGCTGCGCGGCGCGCTGCGTGAAGACCCTGACGTCATTCTGGTGGGCGAGATGCGCGACATGGAAACCATTCGCGCAGCGGTCAGCGCGGCTGAGACCGGCCACTTGGTGTTCAGCACGCTGCACACCATGACCGCGGTGGACACGGTCAACCGCGTCATCAGTTACTTTCC
>PUMX01000450.1 GCA_003552485.1 Candidatus Hydrogenedentota bacterium | reverse complement strand
CCCCGCGGCCAAGGCCAGTTCTTTGTGAGTGTTCCTGTCTTGCAGGCGTTTGATCCGATATGATAGCTTTGAATAGTGTACTTCCGCACACCTTTGGCCGGTAGTGGCTATTCGAGTTCAAGATTCCGTGTGCGGGCGTCTATTGTACCCTGG
This sequence comes from Candidatus Hydrogenedentota bacterium, assembly GCA_003552485.1. Lineage (GTDB taxonomy): Bacteria > Hydrogenedentota > Hydrogenedentia > Hydrogenedentales > SLHB01 > PUMX01. The sequence goes on along the minus strand of PUMX01000450.1, from coordinate 4,817 downwards.
GGCTTGACTTTGGCCCCAAACATCTCAGATGACGGATCGAACCATAACTCCACGAAGGAAATTCTGACCCCATGTTCCAAGACTGGTTACGGCGGAATCGCCGGATTATTTTCTGGACCACTCTGATTTTGATCATCATCCCCTTCGTTTTCGCCGAACTGTTTATGTCGGCGCCGAGAGGGGTTCCTTCTGAATTGGAGGAGATCACCGGTCCAGTGGCCGTGGTCGGTGATGTGCCGATCAGCCGCGAGATGTTTCAACGGCGGTTGTATCAAGTCGTTGAACAGCAGGCTCAGTGGGGCGAGCCTCCGTCCTTTGAAGAGTTGGCGCGGACCGGCGTGGCCGACCGCATTCTTGAAGACCTGATTGATCAGACCGTGCTGCAGGTGGAGGCCGAACGCTCGGGTTTCACCTTCCACCGGGAGTACCTCGCCGAGCTGTTGCGGCAGGATCCAACGTTCCAAGACGAACACGGCCGGTTCGACGTACAGCGTTGGAACGAGGTCGTTCAACAGCCGGGCGTTCCATGGGACGCGCTGTACGCCGAAGTGCAGGAACAGGCCCGGATGAGCATGGCGGCGCAACGAGCGATGGCGTCGGCGAGAGTTCTCGAGTCTGAGATCCGGGAGGAATTCGAGAAAGCGCACACGCAGTTGGAAGTGCGGCACGCCACCGTTGAACCGCCAGTGGATCTCGACGATGAAGAGCTGCAAGCGTATTACGAAGATAACCTTGACCGCTATCAACGTCCGCCGCAACGCCGGGCGGAATATGCGGCTATCTCGCTCCGGCCCGAGCGGCCGGACCTCGTGGATGAATTGGTCGAACGCGCCAGGGACGACGAGGATTTCGCCGAGCTGGCCCGTGAATACTCGGATGGGCCCGCCGCCGAGGAAGGCGGCGATCTAGGATGGATCCGCATTGACGATGGTCTTCCGCCTCATCGCGAGATTCTCGAGCATCTTGAGGTGGGTGAAGTAAGCGATCCCGTCGAGCGTACGAATGCATACACCATCTACCGCGTTGAAGAAGAGCGCGAGGATGAAGAAACCGGTGCGCTCGAACGCCGGGTGCGCGCCATCGAGATTGTCGCTGAGCTCAGTGAAGAGGAGCGCGCCGAGCGGCGGGCGCAAGCCGAGGAATTGCTTGAGGCGGCCCGCGAGGCCAGCGAGCTTGAAATCGCCGCCGAGGAGGCCGGTGTGGAGGTCGAGACGACCGAGCTGTTCTCCCGTGAGTCAACGATGATTGAGCCGGCGCCCGCCGAGGACGCCACTGTCCTTCGTTCGCGGCTGGATGCGGTGACCGAGGGCGAGTTTGCCGATGTGATCTCCACGCCGCGCAACTACTACGTGGCGCGGGTGATTGAGGTTACCGAGCCCGAGCAACGTCCCTTTGACGAGGTCGCCGATGAGGTGCGCGCCGATTTGGAGCAGGAGAAACGCGCCAGCGAGGAGTATCTCGAGGACGCCATGGAATTGGCGCTCGAGATTGCGCAAGCCGTCGATAGTTTGGACCAAATCGCTGAGGAATATCCCGATGTCGAGGTGGAATTTGGCGAGACACAGCCGTTCACCGTCGATGATTACGACTATGCCGACGGCGTTTTGTGGAATCCGCGCGAGGTCTACCGTGCTGTAGCTGATTTGGAGCCCGGTGTAATGGCTGGCCCGATCACCGACTTCATGGGCAACCTGTATTTCGTCGAGCTGATCGAGCGGACGCCGCCGACAGAGGAACAGTGGGCCGAGGTGTATCCCGAGGAGCGCGAGGAAATCCGTGAACGGCTACTCATGGCGCGCCGCCAAGAGGTTCTCGAAGATTACGTCCTCGACTTGAAGATGCGCCCTGCCGATGGTATTCCGATCATGCGCAATCACTTGGTTCTCGCCCATGTCTTGGGTTTGACCGATGAAGAGGGCGAATTGACTGAGGCAGGCCAAGAACTGATGGAAACCGTTGACGCGCCGCCGGCCGTCGAACATGAGCCTGGTGAGCTTGGCGCGCCAGTTGCAGACCACGGCTAATCGCGGCGATCCTGGCGCGTTCGATATGCCGCCGCCCACGTAATGATTGGAAGCGGGCGGCATGTGGCTGGCGCTGGCGCACCGCTAGCGTTATAATCCCGCCGTTATGGCCACTCCCTTCGAGTTCGAGATTACCGCGCGCGATCCGCGCACCCAGGCGCGCACAGGCAGGCTCCACACGCCCCATGGCGTCATCGAGACGCCCGCGTTCATGCCTGTGGGAACCCAGGGCAGCGTAAAGGCGTTGTCACAGGAAGACCTGCGCGTTATCGGCGCGCAGATCGTACTGGCGAATGCGTACCACCTGTATCTGCGGCCGGGAACCGCCGTGCTGGAACAAGCGGGTGGATTGCACCCCTTTATGCACTGGGAGCGGCCGCTACTCACCGATTCCGGCGGGTTCCAGGTTTTCAGCCTTTCCGGCCTGACGAAGGTGAGCCGGGATGGGGTAACGTTTCAAAGCCATCTCGACGGTTCGCGGCACACCTTCACGCCCGAACGCTCCGTGGATATCCAACGTTCGATCGGGGCGGACATCATCATGTGTTTCGACGAATGCACCCGCTATCCCGTGACCCATGCGGAGGCGGCGCGATCCATGCGGATGACGATGCAATGGGCCGAGCGGTGCAATCGACACTGGCGCGACACGGATGACGGGCGTCAAGCTTTGTTCGGGATTGTGCAGGGCGGCGTCTATTCGGATTTGCGTAAGGAGAGCGCCGAAAGTCTCACCGCCATCGGCTTTCCCGGTTACGCGATCGGCGGTGTTAGCGTCGGAGAAAGCAAGACGGAGATGCGCGATGCCGTCGCCGCGGCGACGCCACATCTGCCGGAGGATCGGCCCCGCTATCTCATGGGCGTTGGGCCGCCCGACGATTTTTTGGACGCTGTCGCCATGGGGGTTGACATGTTCGATTGCGTCATGCCCACGCGCAACGCGCGAAACGGCGCATTATTCACGTCGGAAGGCCGGATCAACATCAAGAATCAACGGTTCGCTACGGATTTTGGCCCGCTGGATCCCCGTTGCGCCTGCCCTGTGTGTAAGGTTTACAGCCGGGCGTATCTCAGTCACCTATACCGTGCAGGAGAGATTGCGGCCTTGCGGTTCAATACTTTACATAACCTCTTCTTTATGCTAGACTTGGCGGCGAGTGCCCAGAAGGCGATTGGCGCCGGCCGGTTCGACGCCTTCAGGCAAGAGATTCTCAATCAAGCCGCGGTATGAACCACATGTCTACACGCGTGCAATCCCAACAATATTGGAGGATCCCCCATCGTGTTAATTGGTGTGGCCTTTGCGCAGGAGGCTGGTGACGCGGCGCAACAAGCGCCGGGCGGAGGCCTTTCTCCGATCTTCTTCATTGTGCTGTTCATCGCCATCTTCTACTTCTTTCTCATTCGCCCGCAGCAAAAGCGAGAGAAGGAACGGCGGGAGATGCTCAATGCACTGTCAAAAGGCGATGAGGTTGTTACGAATGGGGGGATATTCGGCAAGATAGTTGGTCTCGACGACAAGACCGTGGTTCTGCGGGTCAGCGAGGAACCCCTTGTCAAGCTCGAGCTAGTCCGTGGCGCCATTTCGAAGGTGGTGACCTCGGAGGATCGAGGTGGAGAGCAAGCGTGACCCGCTGGAGCGCCCAAGTGGCAGTAGGAGAGTTGTGCTCCTAATCCTCACACAGCGTTGTTTTTAGAAGCCCTTTATCCAGGCTCCGTACTGATTCGAATACATGTAACACGGCCGCGGCGGCGGCCGGCACGGCGCGAATAGACCGCGCCCATTTGGAGTCGCCTCATGCAAAAGCATACCTACCGAACGATCCTGATCTGGGCTGTGATTGCCGTGGCCCTGTTTCAGGTGTATCCGACCATTGGGTGGATGACCCTTGACCAAGAGGAACGGCAAGAGCGCCTCGAACGCTGGGCCGAGGAAGACCGTGAGTACCGTCCCCCACACTTTTGGCGGGACACGATGCAGAGCTTGCGCCGTTGGGCCGAGTTTGACCGGGACCGCGTGATCACGCTTGGCTTGGACCTGCAAGGCGGCGTGCACATGGTGCTTGGACTCGACATGGATGAACTCGACGAGGATCGCAGGCAGGATTTTCTCGATCGGGGGTATACCGAGGATCAGATCCAACGCGAACTACAACAAGTCGCGTTGCAACGCGTGCGCCGGCGTATCGATGAATTTGAAGCCCGCGATCCGGTCATCCAGACCATGGGCGACAATCAGATCCAGGTGCAACTGCCCGGGGAGCGGGATATCCACCGCGCCCAGGAGCTTATCACCCAGACAGCGTATCTGACGTTCCATGGCGTGGCGGGCCGCAACGAAACGCGCAGTATCCTGCGCGATATCGAGGAAGCGTTCCCTGGTGAACTGGAGGATTTTGTTGCTCAGCCAGGGCCTCATGAGCCGGTCCATCGCGTGCGACCCGAACACGTGGATAGCGTGCGCCATGTGCTCGAAAAGGCCCGGGAAGAGGAAGACCTCATCCCCGACGATCGCATTGTGCGGTTGAGCACGCCGCCTAACCCCTGGGACCGTGAACAGGTCTACTATCTCTACGTCCTTGAGAGGGAGCCGTGGATGGACGGCGAAGGGTTGCGCATGGCTGTAGCCCGCCCTGATCAAGATAGCGTCGAAGGCTACTGGATGGTGCTCTTCCAGAACGAGCCGCAGGCCGCCCGGCGCTTTGGCGAAGTCACGCAGCAGAATATCGGTCAGCCCATGGCGATCGTTATTGATAACCACGTGTTGTCGGCCCCGACTATTCAGTCCCGCAT
>PUMX01000490.1 GCA_003552485.1 Candidatus Hydrogenedentota bacterium | reverse complement strand
GCCTTTACGACCCGCGCGGTAGCTTCTTCCTCGCTCATGTCGAGTTTGCTGTGAACCGAAGCGATGACCACATCGAAGCTGGCGAGCACATCCTCGTCATAATCCAGGTCGCCGTCGCTGCGTATGTCCGACTCAATACCTTTCAGCACGCGGAATCCATCGAACTGCGCGTTCAGCGCATCGATTGCCTTGTGTTGCCTCTTGATGTTGGCTGGCTTCAAACCGCCGGCATACGCCGCCGATTGGCTGTGGTCCGAGATTACCAAGTACTCATAGCCCAGTTCTTGCGCGGCGTTGGCCATTTGCTCGATGCTCGCTTTGCCGTCGCTGTACGTGCTGTGGCAATGGATTACGCCACGGATGTCCTTTATCTCGATAAGCTGCGGCAGGGATTCCGCCTCGAATTCTCCCATGTCCTCGCGCAATTCCGGCGGAATGTAGGGCAGGCCCAGCTTCTTGAAGATGGCCGCTTCATCGTTGCATTTCTGGCGTCTTTCGCCTTTGAACAGACCATACTCGTTAAGCTTGAGGCCGCGTTCCTTGGCGCGCTGGCGCATCACTACGTTGTGCTCCTTGCTGCCCGTGAAGTAATGAAGCGCTGGCGCGAAGGCCTCCTCTTCGACGACGCGCAGGTCACAGGCCATACCCGATTGGAGCACAACTGATGATTTGGTCGGCCCCTGCCCGCGCACAGTAGCGACGCGCTCCCAGTTGACGAAGCGCTGCATGAGTGGTTCCGGCGCATCGCTGGCTACGAGGACGTCAATGTCCTTCACTACCTCCTTGCAACGGCGGAGGCTGCCCGCGACTTCCAGGGCCTTGACGCTCTTATCTTCCTTGAGATACCCCACAAGGGCGGCCGCTTCGCGTTCTGCGGCCGCATAGAGGTGTAATTCACGGTGAGACTTGGCGAACTCGATGCCCTCGCGCACCTTCTCCTGCATCTTCGCGCCCCAGCCTTTGAGTTTGCTGAGCCGATCCTCGGTGACGGCTTGTTCCAGTTCGCCGAGGGACTGGATGCCGAGCTCTTCGTAGAGCGTCTTGATGCGCTTGGCGCCGAGGCCGGGAATGCGAAACAGCTCGAACAGGGTCTCGGGAAAGTTGGCCTTGAGGTCTTCGTAATAACCGAGCTTGCCCGTTTCCACGAGCTCGGTTATCTTCTCCTCAAGAGCGTCTCCGACGCCCTTAACCTCGCGAAGCCGTTGTTCCCTGACGAGCGTCTCGACATCCTCGCCATGTTGCTCCAACGCGCGGGCGACGTTTGTGTATGAGCGCGCTTTGAAAGGGTTTTCCCCGGATAGCTCGAGTAGGACCGCGATCTCCTCGAGAATCGCCACGACTTCTTTGGTGGTCATGTATACGCTCTTCTATTCGGCGCCGAAGGCGTTTGATCGCCGCGTACGGAATATACACCAGGCTCAGAAACCGCCTGTTTCTCCGCGCCTTCGTGGTTAAGCCCTGCCGCATGTGGGCTCCCTCTCTACTCGCGGCGATCGTTGTCCATGTAGATTTTCAACGCGATCTCGAGGACTTCCCGCATTTCCCGCACGAAGTGGAACGTCAGTTTCTTCTTCGCCGTCTCGGGCACTTCGTCGAGGTCTTTTTCGTTGCGCGCGGGGAGGATGACCTCCTTGATCTTCGCGCGTGCAGCAGCTAGCGCCTTCTCTTTGACGCCACCCACGGGCATAACGAGACCTCGCAGGGTAACCTCACCCGTCATGGCCACACCGTTGCGCACGCGTTTGCCCGTGAGGAGAGATACGAGCGCAGCCAGCATGGTGATGCCGGCGCTTGGTCCGTCCTTAGGCACTGCGCCCGCCGGCACGTGAATGTGAATGTCGTAGTCCGTGAAATCGCTGGGTTCCAATCCAAGCGGGGCTGCATGCGATCGCACGTAGCTGAGCACGGCCTGCGCCGATTCCTTCATCACCTCCCCCATTTGACCGGTGAGCACAAGGTTGCCCTTGCCCGGCATGCGCGTGGCCTCAACGAAGAGGATGTCGCCGCCGGTGGGCATCCACGCCAGGCCCGTGGCGACGCCCGGCATGCGAGTGCGCTCGGCTACATCATGGAAGACTCTTTCCCGGCCGAGGTAATGACGCAGATCGTCGGGCTTCACGCTGATCGCGCCTTCGACCCCCTCGGCGAACCGCTTGGCGCACCCGCGGCACACGTTGGCGATTTCCCGTTCCAGGTTACGCACGCCTGCTTCGCGCGTGTAGTCGTTGATGATCTTCTTGATTGCCGTCTTGGTGATGCGAAGCTTCCGCTGCGTCAGCCCATGGGCCTCAAGCTGCCGCGGGACCAAGTACTTGCGGGCGATTTCCATCTTTTCCTCGAGCGTGTAGCCCGGGATATCGATGACTTCCATACGGTCGTAAAGCGCCCACGGAATCGTATCGGGCACGTTCCCCGTTGCGATGAACATGACTTTCGACAAATCGAAAGGCACATTAAGATACAAATCGGTGAACGAATCGTTTTGCGCGGGATCCAGCACCTCAAGCAACGCAGACGACGGGTCCCCCCGAAAATCTGAACCGACTTTGTCGATTTCATCGAGCATGAACACCGGGTTGTTCGATTCCGCTTTGCGGATATTCTGAATGATCCGGCCCGGCAACGCGCCCACATAGGTCTTTCGGTGACCGCGTATCTCGGCTTCATCGCGCATCCCTCCCAATGACATGCGGGTGAAGTTCCGGCCTAAGGCACGGGCGATGGACCGCCCCAGCGACGTTTTGCCCACGCCTGGCGGCCCGATGAAGCACAGAATAGGACCGGGCGCGTCGGGCTTGAGCTTGCGCACGGCCAGGTATTCGAGTATGCGCCGCTTCACCTTTTCAAGTCCGTGATGGTCCTCGTTCAAGATCGTTTCGGCCCGCTCAATATCCAATTGATCCTCGGTGCTCTTGGCCCAAGGCAACTCGACGAACCAATCGAGATACGTCATGATGACATGGTATTCGGCCGCCGCCTCGTTCATCTGCGAGAGCCGATCCAGCTCGCGGAAAGCCTCCTTCTTGACCTCTTCCGGCGCTTCGAGCGCTTCAAGTTTCTCGCGGTATTCCTGAAGCTCTGGACGGCTGCCAGGACCTTCGCCCAACTCCTCCTGTATGGCCTTGAGTTGCTGACGCAGATAGAATTCCCGCTGGTTCTTGTCGATCGAGCTCTTTACATCGCTCTGAATCTTGGCCGATAGCTCAAGCATCTCAAGTTCGCGTGCAAGCACGTAGGTGAGCCGTTCAAGGCGTTCGCGAACGTTCAGCGTCTCAAGCAGCTCCTGTTTCTCCGTAATCTGCAAGCTGAGATTACCCGCGACAAGGTCGGCAAGGAAACCGGGTTCGCTGATGTTCTCGATAATGCTGTGAGCACCGTCTGGAATATTAGGGGACAAATCGATGAGCCGGTCCATCTGATTCTTGACCGTCCCCATCAGCGCCTGCACGTCTTCGGATTCCGCGGGGATGTCGTTCAGGAACTCTATCGTGACAATGGGATAGGGCTCCCGTTGCTTGATGCCCGCGGCATGGAATCGGCGAATCGCCTGTATGGCCGCGTTGATGCTCCCGTCGGGCAGATGCTGAAGCTGGAGCACGCGGCCCACGGACCCCACGGTATACAGCGCTTCGGATAAATCCGGGGGATTGCCGTCACCGTCATCCTCGAGTGAGCTGGTGTGGACGGCGCCGTCACCGTCATCATCGCCTTTTACTCCTTGCTGAGACGCTTCGCTGGGGCGTTGGGTCAACATAGCCACATGCTTGTTGGTCATCACCGCGTCATCAATCAGCTTATGATCCGATTTGGATGTGATACGAATAGGGACGACCGACATGGGAAACACGACCTGATCGCGCAATATGATCAGGGGTAATTCGGCTGGTATCTGCTCCTCGCCGGCCGCGCCGGAGTCGGTGGGGGCTGGGCGCGTGTGTTTCATTAGAGCCTACTCCTCGGTATCTCAATCATGAGATAACCTTCTTCGTAGCGTGCCTCGATCTGGTCCACCTCAACATCAGTAGGCAACTCGATACGCCTGATGAATCCCCCATACGGAATCTCCATCTGGTGAACGTGCTGCGCCCCCTCAGGTATACGTTTGTTGCGCGAGCCCGATATAGTCAGCAGCTTGCCCTCGACTTGCACGTCAATCTCTTGCTTGGCCAAGCCAGGCAATTCAACCACGACCAAGATGCTCGTTTGCATTTCGTAAATGTCGATAGGAGGGCGCCAAGCGCCAGGCTGAAACGCCTCAAACTGCCCGCGCCGGTCCATTCCGGAAGCGAGCATCTGAAGCTGCGAAAACAGATGTGAAAACTCTTTCATTGGGTGCGGCCTCCACTTGATTCATGGACACCAATCGAGTATACGGCCCACAGGGTGGCGACGCAAGCGATAAGCGCGACAACCAGGGAACGAACTGTGTCTTTCGAGGGCGCTCCTGGGTTCACAATCCACGTTGGCATACTGTTGCATTCAGCTTCAATGGAACCGGAGGCGGCTAGGTGGGATGAATCAATAGCGCCGTGTCTGGTTGCCGCGGAAGCGGACTCGGCGAGATCGCCGGAACGTTTCGTCCGGCCCCGTTGGCGCCAAGAATTTTCCAGCGTTCGCGAGTGTTTCCAGATGGCATGGTTAGCAATGGCGCCAGTCATCTGGTATGATTGGAGAAGTCATGTGGCGTAAGCCGAATATTGCGGGTCAGCCGCTGGCGTGGACGAAAGGCCGGATAGGCCCGGCCGGAGGATATTATGCGTAATTCCCGGACTCATTTTGTTGCCTTGAGCGTGTTTCTTATCGGACTCGTGTTCGTGGTCGCCAATGGTTTCAGTAACCGTATTCTCGCGCAAGAAGACCAAGTCGATGTATATCGGAGTATTGCGCCCATCGGCGAGGTGTTGAACGAAATCCTTGAGAACTATGTCGAGGAACCCGACGTGGACGAGGTCGTCGAGGGCGCCTTGATCGGCATGATGAACGCGCTGGACCGTCACAGTTCCT
>PUMX01000141.1 GCA_003552485.1 Candidatus Hydrogenedentota bacterium | reverse complement strand
GCCAATACCCCTATCCTACCACGAAAACCCGAGTCCGCCAACTATCTAGCGCGCTCACGGGACCGGTTTGCCGGCCACCCTGGCCAAGGCGGCCGGGGCGCTGCCGGGCGCGCCTTTAAAGCGTAGCGCCGTCCGCACAGGCTCGCTGGTGTCGCGTGGAGTCACGGTCACTCGGTATTCCCGGCCTTCTTCAACGGTCTCGAACAGAAAGAGAAAAGCCTCATTCGAGCCTTCCACCCCGGTGAGTTCGATGGGTTCGCTTGTGTTCACACGGATGTTCATCTGTTTGGGCGTCGAGCCTTCCCCAGTGCGCCAGCTCAATATGCGCGGCGTCGCGGCGATAGGCGCGCCGCCGTCGTCAGGCGCCGGGCTCGGCTCGCCGGATTCGCGGGCGGAAGCCGGCTGTTCCGGCGCATAGGGAGCGGGCCGCGGCGCCCGAATAACGCGGGCGTGCGCGTGGTGGCTTTGGCGTTCGTCATCGCCGACAACCGCGTCCACGCGCAAGGTGGCGAACAGAGGTTGTTCCGTGGTCTCAGGCGTCACGGTGACCGCATAGCGCCGGCCTTCTTCTTTGGTTTCAAGCTCGGCGCCAAACCGTTCGTCGGTGCTTGTGACGGATTCCACATGCACCGGCAGCTCCGTGCCCGCCTCGATAAGCAGCGTCTGGGGTTCCGGCGGCTCCTCCATACGCCAACTCATGATGGTTGGTTCGAGCCGGACCACCTCGGGGATGTGCAAGATAAGCGTCAGCACGTGCGCCTCGCCATCATCGGTCCGCACGACAATCCGGCTGCTATGACGGCCGACGCGGCTGCCGATGTTGAAGGTCGCGTCGATTTGGCCGTGTTCGCCGGGCGCAAAGACATCCTTGTCGAGGGCCGGCACATTGCAGGCGCAATCGCTGGAGATTCGTGTAATCGTGACGGTGCCGCTCCCCGCATTGCGGAAAGGAAACGTCGCTTCGACGGAGCGCTGGCCGATTTCCGTGTGAAACGTTTGGGTGTCCTCTTCCCAGACCAACTCCGCCGCCACGGGCGGCATGACGAGGCAAACCAACGGAACGAAGAGCAGCATGATGCGCATGTCGATCTCCATCAAACGCAAACGGCTTCTGCGGCTGGCAAGCTGGGCCCACGGCCTTTGCCGCCGCTGATTCCTGTGAATACCGGGGCCGCGAATTCCCTCAACCCTGGCTGCGCCCGAGGGCGCACAACCTCTGATCGCATGGGCGCGGCGGCCCATGCCACTAAACGCAGCCCAGCCACAGCGCTAGTTTACGGGCTCAATTCAATTGGCGCAAACGCACGCTTCCAACCCCCGGCTACCCTCTCTGACCCCGTTGAGATCCATTGATTTCCGGTTAGCAAAAGTCCCCCTACGGATATGGAGTGCGGCAGCTTGCTGCCGCTTTACCTGAGGCCAAGTTCATCTCACGCAAAGGCGCTAAGCCGCAAAGATTTTTTTGAAGGGCCCCAGCAGGCGATGTACACTCCCGGCCTTCAACCGAGCACGAATCGGCGGAGAAAGATCCCATGACCGAAAACGCGATTTCGCGCGAGATCGTGGACGCCTGCTATCAGCTCACACATTGGTCTCCGGACCGGGGCTTCTGGTGAACTTCGGCGCCCGCCTTCGCCTTTTTACATCCCCCTAAATCCCCCTTCAAAGGGAAATTTCTGCGATCTTTTCTTTGCGTCTTTGCGGCTTTGCGTGAGGCATTACTTCATTCACGCAAAGACGCTAAGGCGCAAAGATTTTTTTAAAGGGCCCCAGCAGGCGATGTATACTCCCGGCCGTCAACGGAGCACGAATCGTCAGAGAAAGATCCCATGACCAAAAACGACATTTCGCGCGAGATCGTGGACGCCTGCTATCAGCTCACACACTGGTCTCGGACCGGGACTGGTGGTGAACTTCGGCGCCTGCCTTCGCCTTTTTACATCCCCCTAAATCCCCCTCCTGCCCGCCGGCAGGCAGGTCAAAGGGGGACTGGGGCGATCTTTTCTTTGCGCCTTTGCGCCTTTGCGTGAGGCAGGCAAGCCGCCGCCGCAACATGCTTCGCCCACGTATCGCGCTGACGAGACATCAGCGGCCAACAATTGGCTGGGATATTATCAGCCCGGGCGAATCTCGCGGCGCTCTTTATCGAAGATGTGCCGCCGCCCGGTGTCAAACGCTTTCACCGCCATGATGCACGTGACCGTGTTTTCGTAGCCTGCGTCGATCGATGCATTTGGCGTCTCGCGGCTGCGCAGGCACTGGAGCCAATCCAGCACGTGCTCGGGCCGCTCGACGGGTTCGACGTCCTGCTTCTCATCGACCACCGCGTCTCCACGGTCAAACACGCCTTCGCCCGAGATGGTCGGGCTGCCCCAACTGGGGATGTCGATTACGCCGCGTTCTCCGAAAACCTTGAGCCGGCTGCCGGCGCCGTTGCCGAAATTCTGTGAATACGAGAACATGAAGCCCTCGGGATATGTCCACATAGCCTGCACGTGATCGGGGCAGGTGAACTCGTACTCATCCTTCCACGTATACGTGTCGCCCAGGCACACCGCGGTATCCGGGAATGTGGCGCCCGTGAAGTAGTGCGCGCAATCAAGGAAATGGCTGCCCTGCTGCGGCACCGGCCCATCGGAGAAATCGCGGTATCCGTACCAGCCCGTGTACTGATGGGGATCAAACGGACGCAACGGCCGGTCCATAAGGAATTCCTCCCAGTCCACTTGGTCGGGTTCGACGTCCTGCACATACCCGTACCAATAGGGCCGCGAGCTATTGCGGCATTGCTCGATGCGGCTGATTTTGCCAAGCGCCCCGTCTTGGACCAACTTGCGCACGCCGGTCAAGCTCGGCATGCTGCGCAACTGAGTGCCCACCTGCACGACGAGATCCCGTTCTTTCACCGCGTCATAGGCGGCGTTCAGTCTATCGAGGTCCATGCCCACGGGCTTTTCGATATAGATGTCTTTGCCCGCTTTGGCGGCCGCTTCGAGGTGCGTGGTGTGTTGGTGGTCACACGACGCAATCAGCACCGCGTCCACTTCGTCGAGTTCAAGCAGATCCCGGTACGACACAAACGTCTTGGGCTCGTGCCCAAACCACTCCTCCTTACACGCCATGGCGGCCTCTTCCCGGCGCGCGCGCCAAGGGTCGCACAGCGCGGTGATCTCGACGTTCGTTTCTTCGGAGTGTTCGTAGATGGCGGGCATGTGGGACCGGTACGCGCGCGCGCCGCAACCGATTACACCGATGCCGATGCGCTCATTGGCGCCCTTGACGCGGCGGTAGCTCGCAGCGGTCATGGAAGCGGCAAGGACCCCCGCGGACGCGGTTTTCATGAATTCCCGGCGAGTGGATTTCGACATGACTCGTGGCTCCTGGCGGGGCGTGCGTTCGAAGACGGCCGGGAACCGTTCCCCCGCAAAAGTAACGGCGCCCAATGCTCTCCAGCGTCCTCACTGTCTCATACGCTCTACCTTACTGTTTGCCTCGGCGGGTGTCAATGTGGGAAACGGGCGGCGAAAGCGATGAACCGCCGGTTCGGCGAAATCCAGCGGGCCTTGGGGTCCGCAATCGCCGGGTTGCCGCGCTACCGCCCCAACTGCGTGCGCGCGTACAAGTGCTCCTCGGACTCCTCGGGGAAGGCCTCGAGCATCTGTTCGTAGACCCAGTCGACGCCGGGCCAGTCGTCCAATTGTTGGTAGCACGTCACGAGTTGCGGGAAGACCACGCGCAGGTGGGGCCAATCCGGGTAATCCGTGAGGATTAGCTCGTAACACCGGGCTGCGCTGGCGTAATCGCTCAGACGCTGCCGGTACAGATTGCCCATGGCGTTGAGCAGGGCGGGCGCTTTGAGGTCGTCAGGATCGGCTTCCAGCGCATTTTGGTGCCGCTGAATAAGGGCCTCGGCTTGTTCGGTTGGGGTCATGCGCGGCGCGCGCGCGGCGGCCTGAGGCGTAGAACCAGCGCGCGCGGCGTTCTGCGCGGTGGCTCTATCCTGTGAGTTTACGGGCATGGGTTCAGCCGGAGACACCGCAAAATACGCGGCGACGACGACAAAGCCCAGGCACACCACCACGAGCATCCAGTTTCGTTGTAACGCTTCGCTAATCAAGTCTGTCCCTCGCTTCGGTCTAGGAGTCTCACAGTTCCCGCCATGACACCATGGACATGTTCCGGATCGGATAGTCGCCAATCATGCCCCGCGGTAAATTGTCGGCCAGCGCCGGCACCTGGAAGATGCTCGGCACGTTCGTGCCCATGTCGAAGAAGTTCGATACGAACGTGCCGACGACGTTGGTTTGCCGCTGACTCGTGATCTGGCCTTGGGCGTAGAATGCGCCCATTAGTGTGAGCTGCGCGTCCTCGCCCACCATCATGTCGCCTTCGGCCATGATGCCGAGCGCGTTGTTGACCGGGAAGCTGTTCACGGTTGAACCGTCGGCGTTCATGCTGAACAGGTTCGCCCCGAGATTCACGTCGCCGCGCGCTAGCCACGCGCCGCGGCCGGTGTAGTGGATGGTGCGCTGGTTGCCTTGCCCATCGATCTCGATGTTGCCGTCAATGAGGACCGGCCCGTTGATCTCGAGCACCTTCGAGTCGCCGTCGTAGTAGATGTAATTGTCAGTGGACAGGCGCTCGCCGGGACTCGTACTTGCCGGATTCGAGGCGTTGTAGTAAAACTCGCTTGTGTGTCGCGCGTTGATCGAGATGTCACCTTCGTAGGGCGCGCCCGTGAGGACTTCGGTGAAATACTCCTCGTGCGTGTAGTTGCGCGCCTCGCTCGCATTGTAAACCCGGGCGCCCGTGCCGGGCTCGCGATAATCATGGTCCAACCATGGAAAAGGCACGCGATCGCCGAGATCGTAGAGTTGATTCCAGCCGTTGTCGCTCCACACCATCGTCGGCACGCCGCGATCGCCGTCGTCAATGGTCGAGTTACCGCACCAACCATCGTTCACGTAGGTTCCGTCCATTGGGCCTTTGAAGCCCGACCCGGAAGAGGGTT
>PUMX01000478.1 GCA_003552485.1 Candidatus Hydrogenedentota bacterium | reverse complement strand
GGAGCCTCCAGCGCCAGGCCGTCCCGTCGTCAGCGGGGTGGACATTGACGAATTGATCGAGGAAATCCAGGAAGTGGATTTCGACTACGACGCGGAGCGCATCGCGCGCAATCCCATGACCCCGCGTGTGGGGCCGCGCATCCTGGCGGAGGGCGCCGAGGATGGCTCACTTGATAGCCGCGATCCAGATGCGCGGGCGCTCGAGTCGGCGCTGCGTAGCGTGCAGGTATCGGGAATCATGTATGACGAAGCACATCCACTGGCCGTCGTGAATAACGAGGTGGTGTCGGCTGGGGTTGAAATTGTTCAGGGGATGCGGGTGGAGACGATCGCAGAGGACCATGTGGTGCTACAGGTTGAGGACACGACGTTTCCTATCTATCTTGAGGAGCTATAGTTCATGACGGCAGTTGACCAGTGCAAGAAAAGAGGGGTATGGCGCTGCGCCCTGATCACGATTGCCGTGTTATGCATGGCGGGCGCATGGGGGAATGAGCAGGCCAGGGTAAACGCTGTCGCCCAAGCGCTTGGTAGGCAGTCAGCGGAATACGATGAAACGGCCGTGCTCGACGCTGCGCGCGAGGCGGAGGCGTTAACCGATCTGAGCGTTGACCAAATCGATGGGCGGCCTAGCCTGCGCATCGAGGTGACCGGAAAACCCTCATTGCGCGATTTCACGCTGGAGGAAGGCCGGGTGGTAGTGGTCGACCTCGACAATACAGTAAATCTCGTTGACTCAAGGGTGGTGGAAGAACTCGACCTTCCCGGGGTGCAAGCCGTACGCGCCAGTTTGTTTGCGATTCACCCGGACCTTGTTTCGCGCGTGGTGATCGACCTGCACGAGACTGCGCCGAGCGCTATCCAACGAGCGGATGGAGCGATCCACGTCGTGTTGAGCCCTGGCGGCGAGCAACCCCGGCCAGAGACCGATTCGCTGGAGGCCGAGCATGTTCTTATGGCCTTGCGGCAGGCCTTCGAAGCGGATGCCGATGCGGCTGCGAGCTATTCCGCGGAGGTGCGTGAACGAGCCGAGGAGGTAGCGGTATTCAATAGCGAAGTGTTGGCCCGAATGAACGAGTTGCTTGACGGGGGCGCTGAACTCGTAGAGAAGGGCCAAGACGTCTTGGCCCGTGGGGCTGAGGCGGCCGGTGAGTTGCCGGATACGCTCGATGAGCTTGAACGACTGTTGACGGAGGGAGAAACCCTGGCGTCGCGAGTTCAGCAGTCCCGTGAGGGATTCATCAACAAGGCTGCTGAATACGAACGCTCACTCCGGCGCCAAGTACAGAACAACGTGATGTTTGTTGACGCGTTTTTGGAAAGGGCGCACAACGCGCCGGACGGCGAAGAGCGGTTGGTGGCCGCTGCGCGGCGGCTTGAAGCGCTGCGCGAAGACGTGCTGGCGGAGGAGCTTGCTGCGCTGAAGCGCTTGGCGGAGCAACCTGCGCCGGAGCCGGCCTCTTATGCTGAAGAATTGACTCGGCTCGTTGAGGGTCTTGAAACTCAGGTTTCCACCGTCGAAGCGCGGTTGAGCGAATGGGAACTCGAAGAAGCGAATCAACAGCATGCCCTCGGCGCCGAAACCGGGAATGCTCTTGCGGAACTCGACGACGCGCTCGAACGAGAACGCACGGGCGACGCCCTTGCCGCAGCCAGTCCGAGTAAGCATGAGGCGCCCCCGGCGCCCGCAGGCTCTGCTGCTCAGGCGGGAGAATCACCACGGCAAGTCTACATGGCCGCTAAGACGCGTCACGCCACGTCGGAGCGGATGGCGGCCTTGAATTCCGAACTGGAAGCGGTCAAGGATGCCCAAGTCGACTTGCGGTTTGGTTCTATTGGCTTGTTTGCGGCCGCCGGCGATGCGGAAATAGGGGACGAAGAGCGCGAATCTGAATGGTGGGAGGATCCCTACCGCCTTTATGATATGGATCCTGAGGATGAGCCCGCGCCGGCCGACGCCCCCACGCAACCGATAGATGCACAGTCCCTGGACGAGTTGGCGCCGGATGAAGAGCCTGAGCATGTAGACGAAGCCGACCCGGATGAAGCGTCACCGGTCATCGAAGACGCTGATCCAGATGAAGAGCCGACCGCGATCGAGGAGGTGCTGCCGGATGCTCCAGCGCCGCCCCGCGTGTATGAGACTATTCCGGCGCCGGTCGACGGACGCCCGGAATACCAGCCGGGCGAGGATCCCCTTCATCAGCCTGTAAATATCGACTTCCGCGATATGGAATTGGCCAACGTGGTTTCGTTGATGGCGCAACGCGCGCAGGTCAACGTGGTTGCGGGAGCCGAACTGACAGGCACGGTTACCGCGAACCTGCGTAACGTGCCGCTGCAGCAAGCCCTCGAGATCGTGTTGCAGATGAACGGCCTCGGGATCATCGAGGAAGCGGGTGTGTTTCGCATTGTGCCGTATGACGAGGCGCAAGCAGCGAATCGGGTCCGCGAAATGGTCTATCTCGATAATGCGTCTTCGGACGAACTCCGCGATACGCTCGAAAGTATCGTCTCCGGCGATCAGGCGGCGCGGTTGATGTCGTTTACCTCGAATAAGGCGGCGAACATTCTGATTATCGCCGGGCCGCCCCGAAGGGTAGAGTACTACACGGAGCTGGCCCAGGAACTCGACGTGGCCGAACCCACCTTGCCCACGGTGACCGAAGCAATAAAACTGAACTACATGGAGCCCGCTGACGTAGCGCCCATCGTTAGGTCCGTCTTGTCGGAAGATGTTGGTTATGTAGAGCAAGACGATCAGGGCCGCCACCTTGTAGTAACCGACATGCCGGTTGTTATCGAAAAAGTCCGGGGGCTGATTGAGTCTATCGACTTGCCCGTTAAGCAGGTAGCGATCGAAGCGATGATCGTGGACGCGGTTATGGGCGATGCCTCGCAGACCGGCGTGAATTGGCTCTTTGAGTCTGTGCGCCGGCGTAACCGGCGGGGCGAGGTTGTAGGCAATCTCGAAGAGCTGGTTTTTGACGCCAACCTTGGTACGCCGGGTACTGCTGATCTGGACGCAGGTATCCTTGATTTCGCCGTGCTTTCTAGCCGTATTGATTTCCGTGGCGCTATCGCCGCCGAAGTTCAGAGCCGGAACGCGGAAATCCTGGCCAATCCTGTCGTGGTCACCATGGAGAACAAGGCGGCGAACATAAGCATTGTCCAGGAATTTCCCTACCAGCAGATTACGCAAGCCACCACGGGGCCGCCGATCTCAAGCACGGAATTTAAGGATATCGGCGTGACCCTCGATGTTACGCCGCGGGTTACCCATGACAATGATATTCTCGTGGATATCGAGGCGAAACAGAGTTCGATCAGTTCGATCACGGACGACGGCGTGCCCGTTGAAGACAAGCGGCAGGCTAGCACCAGTCTCCGCGCTGCTGATGGCCAGCCGATATTCATCGGCGGGCTGCGCAACGTTACCGACCGGCAGCAATTCAACAAGGTGCCCATCTTGGGGGATATCCCGATCCTGAACTTCATGTTCCGCCACACCGACGTGGAGAAGGTGCATACCGAGCTCATGGTGTTCCTTACATGCCGCGTCATCGAGGAGCACTTGCCGCCCCTTACGGGCCGCCAGAGCGAGTGGCACGGCAAGATCTATGACGTACCCGAAACGCCCAGCGCCGAGGAATCCACGTATCGGCACATCTTTGACCCCGGTAAGATGCGAGATCCTTTCTGGCGTCTTCATCAGCGGCAAGGCGGAGAGGTTGAGCCCGTCTACGACGCCGATAATTACCTGACCCCCGATGCAGGCGGCGCACAGAAGACGGAGGAGGACGGCGCGCAAGAATAGCTTGCAGCGCATAGCTCTATTCATTGCGCAGACTGGCCGGACCCGTGATTCCTTAGGGACATCATCGGTTCGGCCAGTTTCTTTGGTTCATCGCTTTGTTCCCAAGCTGCTGGCGGATCCTGCTAAGCTGAAAGCCGTTTGGTATGATGGCGGCATGACGCTGCGACTGCGCGTTTGGGGGTGCGGTATTGTGACGCCGAACACAAAACGAAGTGAACTATCGCCCGAAGAGGCAAAAAGTCAGGAGGGAAACCATGGACACAGCATTGAACCGCCGCCAGTTTTTTGGTAGCGCCATCGCGGGTGGAGCGGCGACGCTTGGCCTGGCCAGCGCAGCCCGTGCGCAGTCGCCAAACAATCGCATTGTTGTGGGCGTGCTTGGCCTGTGGCGGGGCGTGCGACTGGCTCGGCACTTGGCTGAAGAGCCGAATTGCGTTGTGAAATACGCTTGCGATGTGGATCGGCGCCGCGCCGAGGAATGCGCGAACGCGGTCGCGGAGGTTACGGAGTCCTCGCCTGAGCCCATCCAGGATTTCCGTCGGATATATGACGATCCGGAAGTGGACGCCGTGGTCATGGCGCTGCCCGTGCATTGGCACGCGCCTGCTTCGATACTCGCCCTGCAAGCGGGCAAACACGTTTATGTGGAGAAGCCTTGTTGCCACAATCCTCACGAAGGCGAGCTACTTATCCAAGCGGCGCGCCGGTACGGCAAGGCTGTGCAGATGGGCAACCAGCGCCGTTCTTGGCCTGTGATTCGTGAGGCGATGCAGCGCCTGCATGAGGGGGAGATTGGCAATGTGTACTACTCGCGGAGCTGGTACGCCGATACCCGCGGCTCGATTGGGCGCGGTCAGGAGCTCGAGCCGCTGGAGCATATTGATTACGAACTCTGGCAGGGGCCGGCGCCTCGCCGTCAATTGAAAGACAACATCGTGCACTATAACTGGCACTGGTTGTGGCATTGGGGTACTGGGGAATCAGGCAACAGCGCGCCCCATACTATCGATTTGTGCCGGTGGGGCCTCGATGTGGACTATCCCATCCGCGCCACTTCCGTTGGTGGCCGCTACGTTTTCGATGACGATCAGGAAACGCCTGATACCCAAGTTATCTCCTTCGACTTTCCCGGTGGAAAGACCATCACGTGGGAGGGTGTGAGCTGCAATCGCCTTGGCATCGAGGGCGCCCGGCTCGGGGCGGTGTTCATGGGCGATGAAGGAAGCCTCGTGATTGATGACAATCGGGGCGGCGGATATGCAATCTGCGATTTAGAGGGCCGTGAAGTGGAAGCTGTGGACGGTCCAAAAGATGATCGCCAGCACCTCATTGACTTCCTCGAGGGTATCCGGAATGACGCGCCGTTGGATCTGAACTCGGAGATCGAAGAAGGATACAAGAGCACACTACTGCCTTTGCTTGGCAACATTGCCCACCGCACAGGCCGCAGCTTGACATGTGGCGAGAAGGGACGCATCGAGGGTGATGCCGATGCGGAAGCCCTGTGGTCGCGTGAATACGAGCCAGGCTGGGAGCCGGAGGTGTAACGGGCTTACGGCGCGGTTTAAGCGGCGCCAACTGCGCAGACGCCGCAAGAGTGGAGGCGGGCGGCGCGGACAAAATGGAAGAGGAAGGCGCGCAAGCATAGGCAGCAGCGCATAGCCGTATTCATTGTGCAGACTGGCCGGGCCGGTGGTTCCTTAGAGGATCACCGGTTCGGCTATCTTCTTTGGTTCATTGCTGTGTTTCCAAGCCGGTGTAGGCCCCTGCTACGCTGAAAGCTGTTTCGTATGATGGCGGCACGACATTGCTACCGCGCGTTTGCAAGGCGCGGTTTTGTAACGCCAACGCGAGAAAAGGTAAGCTACCATCAGAGAAGCAAAACGTCAGGAGGGAAACCATGAGCAACGCATTGAATCGCCGTCAGTTTTTTGGTAGCGCCATCGCGGGTGGAGCGGCGACGCTTGGCCTGGCTAGCGCAGCCCGTGCGCAGTCGCCAAACAATCGCATTGTCGTGGGCGTGCTTGGCCTGTCGCGGGGCGCGCGGCTTGCGCGCGAGTTCGCCGAACATGACAACTGCGTGGTGAAATACGCTTGCGACATTGACCGTAACCGGGCCGAGGACTGCGCCGCTGCTGTAGAAGAGATCACTGGAGATGCGCCCGAGGCGGTGCAGGATTACCGCAGAGTGTTCGACGACGACGAAGTTGACGCGGTCGTGCTGGCGATGCCCGCTCACTGGCACGCGCCGGCTTCGATTCTCGCCATGCAGGCGGGGAAGCATGTCTACGTCGAGAAACCCTGTTGTCACAACCCCCACGAGGGCGAACTGCTGGTCGACGCATCGCGCGAGTATGGGAAGGTCGTGCAGATGGGCAATCAGCGCCGCTCGTGGCCGGAGATTCGCGGAGGAATGCAGCGGTTGCGCGAGGGCGTGATTGGCAATGTTTACTACGCTCGCTGCTGGTACGCGAACACACGGGGCTCCATTGGGCATGGCGAAGAGACGGAACCGCCGGATCATATTGACTACGAGCTCTGGCAAGGCCCCGCGCCGCGGCGGCCCTATCGCGATAACGTCGTGCATTACAACTGGCATTGGATGTGGCACTGGGGAACCGGCGAATCCGGCAATAACGGCACACACGGCATCGACGTGGGCCGCTGGGGCTTGGGCGTGGACTACCCGGTGCGGGTGTCCTCAGTCGGCGGACGCTACTTCTACGACGACGATCAGGACACGCCCGACACGCACGTGCTCACGTTTGATTTTCCCGGCGGCAAGACATTGATGTGGGAAGGGGTGAGCTGCAACCGGCTTGGTGTTGGCGGATCTCGTTGGGGGGTGGCGTTCTTCGGTGATGAGGGCAGCCTTGTTATCGATGGTCCTCGGCGCGGTGGCTATGACATATTCGATTTAGAAGGGCGGGAAGAGGAATCGGTTGATGGCCCCGTGGGGGATACCCCGCATATCCACAACTTTCTCGAAGCTGTGCGCAACGATGCCCCGGATGAGCTGAATTCCGAGATCGAAGAAGGTTACAAGAGCACACTGTTGCCTTTGCTTGGCAACATCGCCCACCGTACAGGGCGCAGCCTGACATGCGGGGAGAAGGGACGTATCGAGGATGATGCCGATGCGGAAGCCCTGTGGGCCCGTGAATACGAGCCAGGCTGGGAGCCGGAGGTGTAACGGACTTACTGCGTCTGCTCGGCTGGATTGGCGCCAACCGAGCAGACGCCGCAACAGTGCAGGCGGGTGGCGGGAAGGGGGAGCGTATAGCTCCACCTTTCCCGTGGACCGTACGCGTCTTCCCGCTTTCATGCCGCCACGAGGAAGTTTTTGACGGGCATCCAATCTGTCTGGTGTTTTGTTCTCGATTCACTGTGCGCGGTTTTTGGAACGGTGGCGCCCTCGTGGTATAGTCATCTTCTTTCTG
Source organism: Candidatus Hydrogenedentota bacterium (assembly GCA_003552485.1). Lineage (GTDB taxonomy): Bacteria > Hydrogenedentota > Hydrogenedentia > Hydrogenedentales > SLHB01 > PUMX01. The sequence goes on along the minus strand of PUMX01000478.1, from coordinate 12,663 downwards.
CGGACGGACCACATTCCAAGCATGATTATCGGATGAACCCATCAATGGACGAAAATCGATTGCACGAACTTATGCGCAGTGTGCGCAACGGATCTGTTGACCCGCAGGACGCCGTCGAGCGGTTGCGCAATCTGCCCTTCGAGGACTTGGGCTTTGCCCGCGTTGACCATCACCGCGCCCTGCGCCAAGGACTGCCCGAAGCCATCTTCTGTCAGGGGAAGACGATTGAGCAGGTGGTGGCCATTATTACGAAACAGCGCGAATACGGCAGCAACGTGCTTGCCACCCGCTGTGCGCCGGAAACGGCGCGGGCGGTCCTTACGGCGTTTCCCGATGCGGTTCACCACGACGCCGCGCGCGTCGTGACGCTCACCGTGGATCCGCCGCGTGAGATTCCCGGTTACGTGGCGGTGGTTTGCGCCGGCACGTCAGATATTCCCGTCACCGAGGAGGCGGCTGTCACGTGCGAGTTCAGCGGCAGCCGGGTCGAGCGCATTTACGACGCCGGTGTGGCGGGTATCCATCGAATCATGGCGTCCCGCGACAAACTCGCGCAGGCGGACGTTGTTGTGGTCTGCGCTGGGATGGAGGGGGCATTGCCCAGCGTGGTGGGCGGGCTGGTAAGCGTTCCTGTGATTGCCGTGCCTACCAGCGTGGGCTACGGGGCCAGCTTTCATGGGCTCGCGGCGCTGCTGGGTATGTTGAACACATGCGCGGCCGGCGTCAGCGTGGTCAACATCGACAACGGGTTTGGCGCCGGTGTTATCGCTACGATGATCCATCGCGCGTCCCAGCGTGCTCTTGTTGAGAAGGACGCCGCGTCATGAGGACGCTTTACCTGGATTGTTTCTGCGGCGCAAGCGGCGACATGATACTTGGCGCCCTGATTGATCTTGGCGCCGGCTTTGAACGTATCCGCGAACAGTTGCAGGGGTTGGGTGTGCCTGGTTTTTCCATCAGCGCCGAGCGTGAGCAGAAGAAAGGCGTGGCGGCCACGCAGTTTCGTGTTCACTTAGACGACAGCGAAAAGCCACACCGCCACTTACGGCACATCGTTGAGATCATCGAGAATGCGCCTTTGTCTGAAGGTGTGAAAGCGGCCAGCCGCGCCACGTTTCAGCACATCGCTGAATGCGAGGCCGAAGTGCACGGCACGACCATCGAAAAGGTGCATTTCCACGAAGTGGGCGCCATTGATTCGATCGTAGACGTTATTGGCGCGCACCTTGCTATGGAAGCTCTGGGCAATCCGCGCGTCATTGCCTCGCCTCTCCCCTTGGGCGTGGGTTCGGTGAAGTGCGACCACGGGTTGATGCCTGTGCCCGCGCCCGCGACGGCGCTACTGGCGAAAGGTGTTCCCACGTACGGCGGCGACGTCGAAGCGGAGCTGACCACGCCCACCGGCGCAGCCCTTGTCAGCCAGCTGGCTTCGGCATTCGGGCCGTTGCCGTCCATGCGGGTCGAGCGGGTCGGCTATGGCAGCGGGACCCGTGATCTGCCGGATCGGCCGAACGTGCTTCGCGCGTTTCTGGGTGAGGCCGGCGAAGCCGGCGGGCATGTGGAGTCGATTACGGTCATCGAGGCCAATATAGATGATATGCAGCCCGAGTTATACCCCGCGCTTGTCGAACGATTGCTCGCCGCCGGAGCGCGGGACGCGTTCCTGACGCCGATTCACGGCAAGAAAGGCCGTCCCGGCCAGCTAGTTACGGCGCTGTGTGAGGAAGATAGCGTCAACAGTGTTATGGAAGCGTTCTTCGAAAACTCGACGACGCTGGGCGCGCGCATGAGGACAGAGCGCCGGCATTGCCTTGAACGAGTGTGGGAGACGGTTGAAACGCCTTGGGGGGCGGTGCGCATCAAGATCGGGAAGCTAGACGGGCGCGTCCGCAGCCGGAAACCCGAGTACGAGGATTGCCGATTGCGGGCGGAAGAAGCCGGCGTGTCGGTGCTAAGCGTGTATCAGGCCGCGCTGGCGGCCGCAGGGGGAAACATAGCCAATGCGTGAACGGCTTGCCATTTATCCCGGCAGTTTTGATCCGCCTACATATGGGCACCTCGACCTTGTCGAGCGGGCGGTGCGCATATTCGACCGGGTGATCGTCGCTGTAGCCTATAATCGCGAGAAGGGTGGCCTGTTCAACGTCGAAGAACGGGTTGGAATGCTGCGGGAGATTACGGGGCATTTGCCCAATGTCGAGATAGACGCGTTCGTGGGCTTGACGGTCGATTATGCGCGCCGACAAGACGCTATTGCTTTGGTGCGGGGGTTGCGCGTAGTGTCGGACTTCGAGTTGGAGTTGACCATGGCCATCACGAACCAGAAACTCATGCCCGAGCTTGATACGGTGTGCCTGATGCCGAGTGAACGACACCTGCTGGTCAGTTCACGGCTGGTTCGCGAGATTGCGGAGTTCGGCGGCGACATCTCCGAGTTTGTGCCAGTCCAAGTTCAGGCGCACCTGCGCAAGAAGATCGCGGAGAACCACCAGGGAGAGGTTTAAGAGGCCAACGGGAGGCCACTTGACGGCTTATGCTAAGACCTAAGGCCGGCCAAGCGGCGTAAATCCGCGAGCTCGGCTGCGCGAAGGTAGCGCCATTCGCCCGGCTTGAGCCCCTCCGCTTTGAGATTGCCAACGGCGGTGCGCGTTAACGAGCGCACGGGATACCCTACCGCTTGGCACAACCTTTTCACTTCGTGTTTACGTCCTTCGTGCATCGTCAACTGCAATAATGTCGCGTCTTTTCGGCGCCGAAGCACGTCCACTTTGACCGCAGAGGCCCAGCCGTCGTCCAGTTTGACGCCATTGCGCATTGCGCGCGCTGCGGCGTCGGTGAGGAGGCCTTCCACCCAAGCCTCGTACACTTTGTCTACTTGATGCTTTGGGTGGGTTAGCCTGTATGCAAGTTCGCCATCATTGGTGAGGATAAGTACGCCCTCGACGTCGCGATCGAGACGTCCTACGGGGTATACGCGCGCGTTTACGCCCTCGACGCAATCCAGCACGGTGCGGCGGCCGTGGGGGTCGGCTGCGCTGGTGATGACGCCCCGAGGCTTATTCAGAAGAAGGTAGACTTTCGGGTCTGCGGCAATGGGGGCGCCGTCGACGGTGACTTCGTCACACGCGGGATCGATCTGATCGCCGATCGAGGCCACCACGCCGTTTACCCGCACGCGGCCCGCGGCAATCATCTCCTCGGACTGGCGGCGCGAGGCCACGCCGCATTCCGCGAGATACTTGTGCAACCGCACCATGGCCGTCAACCCATCTCGCGGATTTCTTCAATGCTCGGCAGTTCTTTGAGGCTCTTGATGCCAAAATGCACCAAGAATTCGTCGGTAGTCCGGTACAGTTTGGGCCGGCCCGGTTGCTCGGCCACGCCCACCACCTTGATTAGCCGCTTTTCCTGGAGGATTTCGAAGGCATGCGACACGCTTACGCCACGGATCGATTCGACCTCGGCGCGGGTCACGGGCTGCTTGTACGCGATGATGGCCAATGTCTCGAGTACGGCTTTGGATAGGCGGTTGCTCTGTTTGGTTTGGAGCAAGGAGCGGATGTGGGGCGCGAACTCCGGCTTGGTGGTTAGTTGATAACCGCCGGCGATTTCGCGGAGCGTGTAGGGCAGACTCTGCCGTTCGATCTCGTCGCGCAGCTCAGCCAGAAGATTTTTGACGATCTCCGTTTCCATCTCGCCGAGCGCGCCCGCAAGGCGGTCCGCGCTCATGGGGCGATCGGCGACAAACAGAAGGGCGTGTAGCGCCTGCCGGGAAAACTCACGATCCGGCATCTCGGCGTTGGGCGCCGTGTCCTCGGGTTCCGGCTCGTTGTAGTCGAATTCCGGTTCGCTCATGGTCTTCTTCAGAGCGTCTTTCCAACGACGTGCAGTAGCGGTTTCAGCTCACCTATCAACTGCGCGAACCGCGCTGGTTTGAGGGACTGCGCGCCGTCGGACATCGCTTCATCGGGACGTGGATGCATCTCGATCATGATGCCGTCCGCGCCACATGCTACCGCCGCCTTGGCCATAGGCGCCACGAGCCGCCAATGCCCCGTGCCGTGGCTTGGATCAACAAAGACGGGCAGATGAGTCAGGCCCTTGACTACAGGCACCGCGCTCAAGTCGAGGGTATTGCGCGTTTCCGTCTCGAAAGTACGGATGCCGCGCTCGCATAGAATCACGCGCGTGTTGCCTTCCGACAGTACGTATTCCGCAGACATCAGCCACTCGTTGATAGTCGCCATCATTCCGCGTTTGAGAAAGACCGGCTTCGTCGCCTTGCCAACCTCGCGCAACAAGTTGAAATTCTGCATGTTCCGCGCGCCGACTTGCAGCATGTCGGCGTATTCATCTACTACCGCGACCTGTTCAGGCGTCATTACCTCGGTTACGAATGGGGCGCCCGCGGCGTCGGCGGCCTCGCGAAGGTACCGGAGGCCTTCTTCCTCGAGGCCTTGGAAACTGTAGGGGGAAGTGCGGGGCTTATATGCGCCGCCGCGAAGAATCTGCGCGCCGGCTTCCTTAATGATGCGGCCGGATTCGATGATCTGTTCCCTGCTCTCCACGGAGCACGGACCGGCAATGACGCAGAATTTGTGGCCGCCTATGGGAACCCCGCTCACGTCGAATTCGGTGTCGGTGTGTTTTGTCTCGCGGCCCGCCAGCTTGAACGGCTTTAGAATGGGAACCACGTGGTCCACGCCCGGCAGGGACTCGAGCGCCTGGAGGCGGAACTTGCCCCGTTCGTCGCCGGTCGCGGCGATGACGGTGCGCTCAACCCCTTCAATGAGGTGGGCGCGGTAGCCCAATGCCTCGACGCGTTCAATAACCCGGTCTATATGCTCCCGCTCGCGGGACGCCATTACGATGATCATAGGTAATCTGGTGGCTCCATTAATGGATGTGTCGCGTACAGATGGCCGGAAAGGCCAGAGTATACTCCCTGCTTTCCTCAAACGCAAAGGCGGAGTAGCATTCCTAATCGCCCGCCTCTTCAGTAACGCGTGGAAACAGAGCGACAGAGGGGGCTTTGCGTGCAGGATGAGGCTGTTCATTTGTTGATTTGTTGGGTTTGTCCGGCCGTGCTATACTTTGCGCTCGTGGCCCGTTTAGAAACTTGCGTGAGGCGACCCGTGGTTCTGGTTTCGGCGGGCGCCGGGTCGGCGACGCATCGAAGTAGAGGTATATTATGGCGCGCCTGTGGCGAATAGGCTTTGTCTGGCTCGCCCTGTTCGGGGGCGTAGTGGCCGGTTTGGCCGTGGCGGATGTTCCCGTCACCGAGTGTGTTGAAGAACAGCGCGTCAGCGAATCTACAGACGAGTGGAGCGAGCCCTACGCCGGTGTTCGCCGTCTCGAGCGGGTGGATCCCGGCGCGCCGTTGCGTATCCATGCGGTGAAGCTGGATCTGAGCACGCCGGGCCTGTCGCTGGTCGTAACCCGTCCGGAAGACCGTGGCATGAAGACCAGCGCGTTTGCCGAGCAGTATAGCGCGGCGATCGCGGTCAACGGGGGGTTCTTTGACGTGAGCAACCACGATCCCATTGGGTTAACGATGGGCGAAGGTGAGTTGTGGGAAGACAGCCGCGACCGGGAGGCCTACGGGTACGTGGCCATCGGCGACGATAACCGCATTGCATTGTCTGCGCCGTCGGAACTGCTTGACGAGCCCGAGGAATGGATGGCGCATATTGTCAGCGGCCAGCCGGTCCTTGTGCAAGAAGGCGAGATTGCGGTGAATCAGGGTGAGAACGACGCGCCGCCAAGGCATCCGCGCACGGCCCTGGGACTCAGCGAAGACGGTGAAACGCTTATTCTTGCAGTCGTTGATGGACGGTGGCCGGGCGAGAGCCATGGCATGACGCTTGCCGAGACGGCCGAACTCATGCGAGAGCTTGGCGCTTATCATGCGTTGAACCTTGATGGCGGCGGTTCGGCGACGCTGTATATCGAGGCGGAAGGCGGTGTAGTCAACCGGCCCAGCGATGGTGATGAGCGGCAGGTAAGCAATCATCTTGGCGTTCGCATCGAGGATACGACGCCTGAGGACAATGGGAACTGAATAGATGCTGTTTTCGCTCGCGCTGCGTGCCGAGGCTAGCGCGTGTCGGTGGAATTGTGGCAATTTCCGATCCCTTGCTTGGGTGACGTCACCCGGCGCCGCCCCCTTGTCTTGGAGTACCCGCGCGCTCAGTCGAGCGTACCGCGGAATTGTGTATGATAGGGCGTTAACGCGCCCTTGGAGTGGTGGGAATACCCCAACGCCGCCCGTATGCGCCGTAGGATACACGGCCCATGCGCGCGGCGATTGTATGGCCGGATTGCTATGCAACGTCGAGAGCCACTAACGATGGGGTGTCGTTTTAGGAGGAAGCATCAGTATGACTAAGTTAGGCGTTGACGCGCGTCCCCTGCGCGTGGCCATCGTAGGTAGCGGCCCGAGCGGCTTTTATGCGGCCGAAGCCCTCGAGAAGGCGGACATCGCAGTAGAAATCGACATGTTTGATCGGTTACCGACGCCGTTTGGGCTGGTTCGGGGCGGTGTTGCGCCCGATCACGCCAAAATCAAGAATGTCACCAAGGTATTTGAGAAGATCGCCCGGCATGACCAGTTCCGTTTCTTTGGTAACGTGACCATCGGCGAAGACCTGTCTGTCGAGGAACTGCGCGAGTTCTACGATGCCGTCGTGTTCGCCAGCGGTGCGGAGACTGACCGGCGGCTCGGCATTCCCGGTGAGGACCTGGCCGGTAGCCATACCGCCACGGAATTTGTCGGCTGGTATAATGGGCATCCCGATTACCGCGACCGGGTATTCGATTTGTCGCAAGAGGTGGCCGCCGTTATTGGGCAAGGCAACGTGGCCATGGATGTGACGCGTATTCTTGCCAAGACGGTCGATGAATTGCGCAATACGGATATTGCCGAACACGCGCTCGACGCGCTGGCGGAAAGCAAGATCAAAGAGATTCATCTGATCGGCCGGCGCGGTCCCGTGCAGGCGGCTTTTACTCCACCCGAAATCAAGGAGATCGGCGAGCTGGCGGATTGCGATGTGGTGCTTGATCCAGCGGATCTTGAACTCAACGAAGCCAGCCGCATCGAGCTTGAAGATCCGAATAACCAACACAGCCAGAAGAATATGGCGATCTTGCGCGAGTTTGCCGAGCGGTCCCCCGCCGGCAAATCGCGGCGTTACCATATTCGGTTCTATCGCAGCCCCGTGGAGCTCAAGGGAACCGACCGGCTGGAGAGTATCGTGTTGGAGCGCAACGAACTCGTGGGCGAGCCGTTTAGCCAGAAAGCGCGCGGCACGGGCGACTATGAGACCATGCCATGCGGCTTGGTTTTCCGCAGTGTGGGTTATCGCGGTGTGCCGATTGAAGGCGTGCCTTTTGACGAGAAGCGCGGCGTGTTTCCCAACGATAACGGCCGGATCACCGACGAGAATGGCTCGGTGTTGCCGGGGCTTTACGCCGCGGGCTGGATCAAGCGCGGTCCGAGTGGGGTGATCGGGACGAATAAGCCCGACAGCCAAGCGACGGTCGCGTCGCTACTCGAGGATGTCGCGAGTCTGCAACCGTGTCCGAACCCGAGCGCGGACGCCGTCGTGAACCGGCTCCGAGAGAAAGGCGTTCAGATAGTGAGCTTCGATGGTTGGCGCGCAATAGACGCGAAAGAAATCGAGCTTGGTCGCGCCAAGGACAAACCCCGCGAAAAGATTACGCAGGTTGAAGACATGCTGGCGGTGCTTAATGAGGATGAGGCGGCCACGCCGTCCGGCTCGTAAGGTTGACGTGAAGGGACGCGGTCCCGCGCGGAGGTATTGGGCGTCACGTGGTAGTTGTCCAGAGGACGGAGCCGGCCGCCGAGAGCGGCCGGCTGTGGTGTAAGGGGGCGCGCGCGGTGCGCGGTCATACATCATAGGAGCAGTTAGATGACAAAGCCGGCGGCGATGGCGATTGGCGCGCATCCCGACGATATCGAGCTGATGATGACGGGGACACTGCTCCTACTGGGGCAGGCGGGCTACGATCTCCATATCATGAACGTGGCTAACGGATGTTGCGGGTCTGCGATGGAGGGCGCAGAGGCCGTGGCGGCCCAACGCCTAGAAGAAGCGCGGGCGGCGGCGGAAGCAAGCGGCGCGACGCTGCACGAGCCGATAACCAACGATATCGAGATCTTCTACGAAAAGGCGTTGCTTGCCAAGGTGGGAGCCGCGGTGCGCAAGGTGAACCCGCGCATCTTGTTGGTGCAATCGCCGCAGGATTACATGGAAGATCATATGAACGCGTGCCGGCTTGCGGTGTCAGCCGCCTTCACGCGCACCATGGTCAATTTCCGAACGGACCCGCCGGTAGCGCCGGTAGATGGGCAGGTGACGGTATATCATGCTCTGCCATGGGGGCTGCGTGATCCGCTTCGGAAAAAGATCGAACCAGGCCAATATGTGGATATTTCGCCGGTTATTGACCAGAAGAAACGGGCCTTGGCTTGTCACGCCAGCCAGAAGGAATGGCTGGACCAGCAGCAAGGGCTTGACAGCTATATTACCGCGATGGAAGGCATGGCCGCCGAAGTGGGCCGCATGTCCGGCATCTTTGAATATGCTGAAGGATGGAGGCGTCACCATCACATGGGATTCTGTGCGGAGCATGATGATCCGCTCACCGATGCGTTAAAGCCGAGGGTCTTGATTTCCCAGGCTTATGAAGCGGAATTGGGATGACATGAACGTCCAAGCATGTGGAGAGGTCGTATGAGTAGCGAGCAAACGGCGCCCCATTCCTGGCGCGACATTCTGATGTGGGCGAGCTATCTACTTCTTTGCGCTGCGGGAATAGTGTTGACGCTCTTTTTGACCGCCACGCACTTTACTGGCCGGCTCGACGAAATCTGCGCGCCCGATACGGGATGTGGAGCTGTGCTCGACAGCGATCTGGCAGTGATATTCGGTGTGCCGACCGCGACCTACGGGTTGCTCTTCTACGTGGTACTGTTTTTGGCCGCCCTCTTCTATCCCATCACCGTGCTCAAGTACCGCCCCTTGATGCTCAACCTGGCCGCTATGATTACGGGGCTTGGCATGGTGTTTTCTATTCTGCTGACCATTTACTCCTATGCGGTCGTAGAGGCCTTCTGTCATTTCTGCCTGGCGTCATTCGCGCTGGTGACTTTGCTGACTGTGGTTATTGCTTACTGGAAGCAGGTGGGCCCCGATCAGCGGCAATTCGAGGCGAACATGCTTGCGAGGCGGGTGTCCCGCATAGCCGTGCGGGCTTTTGTTGTGCTGGTGGTTATTGTGGGGGGCGCATCGGTTTACACCATGGCCCAGGACCAGCCACCGGGCCGGCCGCAAGTGACCGTGGAAGGCGAGGCTTACTTGGCCGCGCTGACGCGTCCCGGCGCAGTGTTGGGCGATCCGGACGCTCCGCACGAAGTCATCGAGTTTTTCGATCTTGAATGTCCGGCCTGCCGGAATTTCGCGTTGGAAGTATTTCCGGAGATCAAGGAACGGTATATCGACACTGGGGTAGTGCGCTGGATCCTGCGCCCCTTCCCGCTCGAAATGCTTTATCCGCATTCGTTGCCTGCGCATGTCGCCCATGAGTTGATTCCCTTCGATCATTATTATGAGGGCAAACAGCAGTTGATGGAAAACGCGGACCAATGGGGTTCTGGTTCCGCCGAAGACCCCTTGCCCTACTTGGAGGAGTTTCTGGCGGAATACGGGGTGCCCAGCGATTTCATTACTGATGAACGCGCTGAAATGCTTCAGCGGCAACGTGATGAAGCCAGAGAATTGTTGGGTTTTGATGGCACGCCTGCGTTCATCATCGATGGGGAATTCGTTATGGGCGCTCCAAGCTTAAGGGAATGGGACGCCCTCTTTGGGCCGGCGGCGGAGTGAAGGGGCTCCTGGTCTTGGGATACGGATTGCGCTTGACTTGCTTTGCCCTAATGTGTCACAGTTTTAGCTAACTGGCCGGAAGGGTAAATGCGGATTTGCCTACTAACGTGGGCAGCAAACTTCCCGTAAGGGGGACTCACTTCCTGGTCAAGCGCCAGTAGGCCCCCTTCCCCCCGTGATGAACTGTAGCCATCTATCTGGAGTTCGCATGTTTGGCGGAAAAGGGTTCTTTTCCGTAGGCCGACGCGGTCTCCGTTCGATTTTCCAGGGGCCACAGACACACCAATTGCAAGCCTAGGGCTTGATGGAAAAGGGGTTGATTCCCCTTCGAAACCACACTATTAGGACGGGCGTTCGGAAGCAGCGGAAGGATGCGGCTCCGGCGTCATCGGAACCGATTCTCAAGTATGAAAGGGGTTTAACATGGCGACAAAGATTGGGATAAACGGGTTTGGGCGCATCGGGCGCAACGTGTTCAAGCTTCTCATGGATGCGCCGGAATTCGAGGTGGTAGGAGTCAATGACTTGACCGACGCCCCGACTTTGGCGCACTTGCTGAAGTATGACAGCGTGTTCGGTCCATACAAGGCCGACGTGCAGGTGCGCGACGATGCTTTCACCGTCGATGGAAAAGAAGTGAAGGTGACGGCGCTCAAAGATCCCGCCGAGTTGCCCTGGAAAGAGCTGGGCGTGGATATGGTGTTGGAATCCACCGGCGTGTTTCGAAGCCGGGATAAGTGCATGTTGCACGTTAAGGCCGGCGCGAAGAAGGTTCTGCTCAGCGTGCCTCCGAAGGACGCCGTTGATGCGATGATTGTGATGGGAGTGAATGAGGACACGCTGAAGTCCAGCGACGCGATCGTTTCGAACGCGAGCTGCACGACCAACTGTCTTGCGCCCGTGGCGAAGGTCTTGCACGAGTCTTTCGGCATTAATCGCGGCTGGATGACGACGGTGCACGCGTACACCAATGACCAGGGTACTCACGACATGCCGCACAAGGACCTGCGCCGTGCGCGCGCGGCCGCCGTCTCGGTTATTCCGACGACAACGGGCGCGGCCCGTGCGGTGGGTAAGGTGATGCCGGATCTCAATGGCAAGCTTGACGGTTTCGCGCTGCGCGTGCCGGTGATCAACGGCTCTGCGGTGGATCTCGTAGCCGAGCTGAATTCGTCGGCGACGGCGGAAAGCATCAATGACGCGATAAAGGCGGCGGCCGAAGGCCCGCTTAAGGGCGTCTTGCAGTACTGCGAGGATCCCATTGTGTCGTGTGACATTATTGGGAACGCCCATTCGAGCGTATTTGACTCGCAATTGACGATGATCATGGATAACAACTTCGCGAAAGTTGTCTCATGGTACGACAATGAGTGGGGCTATTCGGCCCGTTGTGTCGATCTGTTTCGGAAGATGGCGTAACCAGTGTACGCGGGCGGCCTGTGTGGAGCGGATTCCGCGCGGGCCGCTTCGCCGCATATAGAGGTAGGCGCAAATGATGAACAAACTAACCCTGGAAGACATCGACGTGCGCGGCAAACGCGTGCTGATGCGCGTGGATTTTAATGTGCCCCAAAACGATGACGGCACGGTGCGTGATGACAGTCGCATCCGCGCTGCGTTGCAGAGTGTTAACTACGTACGAGAGCACGGCGGTAAGCTTATCCTGATGTCTCACTTGGGGCGTCCCAAGGATCCCGCGAAAGCGGAGACAGAGGAAGAGCGCCAGAAGATCGTCGACGCGAACGCCAAGTTCAAGATGGACCCTGTTGCGGATAAGCTGCGCGAGTTGACGAGCGCGAATGTGAAGAAGGTGGACAACCTGGTGGGGCCCGATGTTGATGCGGCCGTTGAGGAGTTGCAGCCGGGCGATATCGTGTTGCTTGAAAACACGCGATTTCATCCGGGTGAAACGAAAAACGACCCGGAGTTGTCCAAGGAACTGGCGAAGCTTGCCGACGTCTACGTCAGCGATGCCTTCGGCAGCGTGCACCGGGCCCATGCTTCGACGGCCGGCGTGACAGAGTACGTGCCGCAAAGCGCGGCGGGCTTTCTCGTGGCCAAGGAGATGGCGTATTTCTCGAAGGTGCTCACTGCGCCGGAGCGGCCGCTGGTCGCCATACTTGGCGGGGCGAAAGTGTCCGACAAGATTATGGTCATCGAGAATCTGCTGAATCTCGTGGACACCCTGATCATCGGCGGCGGGATGGCGTATACCTTCATCAAGGCGCAGGGCTACGAGGTCGGGAGCTCATTGCTTGAGGCCGAAAAGGTCAGCGTCGCCAAGGAACTGATGGAAAAGGCGCGTCGCCAGAATGTGCAGCTTTTGTTGCCAGTCGACACGTTGATGGCGGATGAGTTTTCGAACGACGCGAACACCAAGGTGGCGGATATTGACTCGATCGAAGTAGGTTGGCAAGGGCTTGACGCAGGCCCGCGCACTGTTGAAGCGTTTGTCGATGCCATCAAGAAAGCGCGCACCGTTGTTTGGAACGGTCCCGTTGGCGTGTTCGAGATGGAGAAGTTCGCTGGCGGGACGAAAGCCATTGCGGAAGCGCTGGCGGAGTCGGACGTCGTCAGCATTATTGGCGGCGGCGACACGGCCGCTGCTGTAAATATGTTTGGGCTGAGTGATAAAATGGCCCATGTGTCAACGGGCGGCGGAGCTTCGCTCGAGATGCTCGAAGGTAAGGAATTGCCTGGTCTCGCCGCCCTGACGAACAAAGAGTAGTTTGCCGGCGGCGCTTTGAACCGC
>PUMX01000552.1 GCA_003552485.1 Candidatus Hydrogenedentota bacterium | reverse complement strand
TTGCAGCCGCCACCGATCTTGACGTACGTCAGTACGCCCGCGCCCGGTTTACGGCTGTAAGTTGTTGATCTCACGCGCACTGGCTCCTCTCGTGACGAAGTTCATGAATTAATCAGGTTAAGGAGTACAGACCAATGAATCTATCCGCATCCAAAATATTCACCCCGATCCAAGACCTTGACACAGAATTAAAGTTCTATGTTCTGACAGAAAAAGTGGCTCCCGTACAGCAGTCATTCTACTTTGTCAATTCCGGCTGTTCACAAAATTTACGCTACCTATGGTTTTATTGTGCCTTCCCGCCGTCCGGCCGGGCTTCGAATGGACGTACCCTTGGAGTAGCAGACTTGGAAGCACAAACCGTCAACCATTTTCCCGAGACCCAATTCCAAGCAGCATCGCCATTTGTTGATCCAGAATCGGCAACGGCATATTGGAATTCCGGCCCTTCCCTCTGGTGCCGATCACCCAATCCCGAAGCTGAGCCGGTGCTAGTCAATTCATTGCCGGAGGAAATAATCAGGAACCGTACTGTTTCGCGCTTGGCTACCCACCTCACACGAAATGCCGGCGAGCAAGAATTTTTTATTGATGCGAGTGTAGGACTTCAGTATATTTTCGGCTCGATGCCCGTTAATGGCGGCGATTTTCAGTTGTGGCACCGGTTCGACCGCAACTACAACCATGCCCAGTTCAGTCCTAAAGATCCTGACCTCGTCCTTTTCGCCGAAGAAAACCACTCTGACCAGATAACGGGCCTCCGCTTTCCCATCCTCAACAGGATGTGGTTGATCCGTCGTGGAGAACAGCCCCAGCCGGTATTCTCCGAGCCGACCCGTGTGTCCCATGAATGGTGGGATCCTGACGGCGAAAATGTTTGGTGCGTTCGGGGAAAAGAGGCTTGGCAAACAAACCTTGCGAGTAGAACTGTAAAGAAAACTGGAACCACTGCTCAATGCTGGCATGCACACTCCAGCCGGAATGGAGATTATCTGGTGTTTGATTCGCATGGTCAAACCCCGTTCTATCGTGGTGCTCCATCCTCGGTTTATTTTCTGAACCGTCGAAGCGGCAAGCATTTGAAAATCGTTGACAATCCAGAGATGAAAGGAATTACAGGCCCCCATTACCACATAGACCCGCACCCTCGCTTCTGTTGCTCCGATAATTTCATTGTTTTCACCACCACTATCAGAGGGGAAGTAGATTTAGCGGTTGTCCGGACTTCTGACCTTATCGATCTTTCATGAGATTTAACGGCATTCTGCTCCGCTCACGCAATCCGGGCGGAGTGGATTGCTCTTTCGCCGCCCTACAGAAGCGCACCTCTGATTCACAGTTTTCTGTACGGTTCTGCCACTAATTGTAGATAAATATCCCCATCTCGCACATCGGAGAGGAGGGGGAAAGCCTGGTCTGGAATCCCGTATACATTAAAGGTTAAAACTATTTCCAGCCTTTTCACCTCATCCGCAATCTGAGCTGTTTTTGCAGGGGAAAAAGGGGGGTTTTAAAGAAGGAAGCATCAAACCCGTACTTACCTGCGGGTAAGTATCTCCGGCCTTGGAAGGCCGGCTATATGCGGCTCAATTATTGTCAGATTGGATTGTGGTGAGATAGCCTGTCTAATACCGTTCCGGTCAGAATGTCTTTCAATAAGCCCTTGATGATTCTCATCATTTTTGCAGACCAATACGTATTACGTTGGCTTGAATCGTTGCAACGTGAGATTGAGGAACCGGATTTGTGGGAATCGCTTGGAAAATACCAAACACCACTTGGAGCAGGTGTAGCTCCTGACACAGAGAACAGTCCGTTCAGTGCTGCAGAAGCTAAACGGTTGACTGAAGATCTTTCCAAAATTCGGGAATATCTTAAGTCTGAATTTGAGGGGGTGTGGATCAGCATTTAAAAACTATAGACCAAAAGCTGGATTACCTCACCGAAGCCGCAGAACGTCAGGGCCGAAAAGATTGGTACCACACGGCTATCGGTGTTCTCATTACATTTGGAAGTGCCCTCGGGCTTGATCAGACACAAGACAAGAAACTTTGGTCGCTTTTTAAAGAAACTATTTCCGGAGTCATTCGGTTGTTATCTTAAGGAAAGGAAAAGTGTAAACAAAAGTACCGGAAGTATGAGCGCACCCAGAACTTAACTAACCATGAGATATGTTATTACAATTTCTAAATATACAATACGGCATAAATACTTGGGGTCTAGTGGCACGGATTAAAAGAATCGATAAGGTCATAGTGGCGGATGGTCGTTTTTTTTGTTACAACAACAGGATGGTTATTTTTTTCCCTTGTACGAAATAATATAAGGTGTATATTAAAACCATTACTAGTAGAAACAATATCGTTTGAGCTTCGGAATATATTGAAGCAGGACATACTGAATATGATATGAATCAATTCCGCGAGAAATCCAAGGATGTCTGGAACGAAGGTGAAATGCTTTTGTCCCAGAATTGTGCCAATGGTAGTGCAAACCGTTTATATTATTCAGTTTTCCAAGCAATCTTCGGGTTTGGCCTTAAAGAAAATAAACTTAACTTGGGTCAGAGAGAAAAGCATGGTGCTGCTCTCAACTTAGTTAAACATAGCGGACCACAGAGCGGCTATCACGCCTGCATTTTTAAAAAACTCAGAAGTTTGAGAGAAATGGCTGATTATAAAATTGAAGCTGTAGATATAGCGGAACTAACAGACTTATTACCAAAAGCAAAAGAAACCCGCGATTTCTTTCTAAAAAAAAGTGGAGAATAATTATGAGAAACGAACAACAGCTTCGCGATTCTGTACTCACTAGTGTCAGACGTGTATTTCCCTATTATCCGGTAAGGATAGAGGAATTGGGAGACAACGAACCCGGTTTCTCTGTCGGTGTATTTGATGTGCCTAAGGAAGATGTCAAACAGGTTGAAGAGTTCATCTTTGACCTGGATGATAAGTTATGTGAGGGAACGAATACGGTAATTCTCCCCATCGTAAGAAATCGGCAAGTAACTGAGGCGTATTATCCGAACCTGTTAACTCTATGGGTTAATGCAGGCGAAACAGAGAAGGGAAGAAGCAGTATGTCCAAGGTTACCCTTGATGAACGGGCTGCGAACGAAGATTTTGCAAAGGCGGCGTAAGATTATATATGGATAAAAATAAAAAACCGGGTATTTATTTTGAAGACATTGTATTATTAGAGTCGCATGTCGGAGATTTACAACCTGAAAATAAACTTGCTTTTAATTTAGTTTTGACCAGTTTAAACCGCCAAAGGAAAGATGTGGAGGATAAACTCGTTGTCATTGCTACATTTGATGCTTTTTATGAGGTAGAAGATCCAGTGCTAAACTTTCAATGCAAGTTTGGGGCATTTTACAGGCACGAGGAAGCGGCTAATATGGATTGGGAAGATTTTAGCAACGAACATGCTGTAGCGCATATGATACCTTACGTACGAGAATTCATTAGCAATATTACTTGGAGGATGCCTCTCCCAAGACTAAACTTACCCCCCATAAATGCCTACCGATTAATAGAGGAGTATAAAAACTGGCTCAGAGAGGGAACAGAAGAAAGTTAGATTTGATTATGCATTCTCTATGTGAATTTTGGCGGACATACGCTTTTTGATGATTATTGTTAAGAGTCTTGAAAAGTGCTGTTTTTCCCTAAGGCTTATTCCTACTTTCCGTTTGTTTGTGCAGCGTTTTTGAAACTAAGAACCACGAAAAGGCACAAAGAACATACTCGTGCGAATGGTAGTTATTTTCCAGAAAGAAATTGCACCGCCGGATTCAACCGCCCCCCAAAAAAAGGCTTCCCGCACCCGGCCCGCCCTTTCGACCGAACCGGGTATGCGGGCACCGTTTTTTCAAACTTCCGTCCTTCCAGTCATTTCTCTCTCCGCTTCCCTCAAACCGTCTTCATCTCGTACCGGTACGCTCGTTTCTCCCTTTCGGCGATGATGCCGTTCATCCAGGAAGGTTTCTTTCCGACCTCGTTCGCAATCCCTTCACCCCACTCGTCTTTGATGTCGGATGCGAGCTCCCGTTTAAGTTGGACGATTCTCGGCGCGGAAACGTTGAGTTTCCCGGCGGTCTCTCTGCCGGTGCGTCCTTCGGCGAGGGAATAGACCAGATCCCGCCGTTTTCCGCTCACTCCTTCCAGAAGGTCGTTCCAGTCCGTTGCTCTGCACACCCGGGCAGCCGGATCTTCGCCGGGTCCGGCTAGAAGGTCGTGCAGGGTGAGACCGTCTTCGGTCCCGTCCGGAGTCGCGTCCATTGATTCCAGCCCGACACTCTGCTGCACCTGAGCTTTCGGCGACATAGCATCGACACTGGAAAGGTTGGTGGATCTGCGCCCTCTCTTGAGCTGCTGGAGGACGTAATAGGCCAGGGAGCTGGGGATGAAAGTTTTGCCTTTCTTTTCCGCGTTCTCAATGAAGCGGGCGGCCAGGGCGAGAGCGTCCTGGGTGAGTTCCGCCTGGTCTTCGGAACCGACTGGTCGAACGGAACCTTTGGCGACGGCGGCGGTGATCAGGGGAAGAATCTGACTGACAAGGGTTCCGCCTCTGAAAGGCTCTCATAGGAGCGAGTTTGAGACAAGTATTCAACCTGTCACATCACCAGTTCTTATTTCCATAACACCTTTTATGTGAGAAGGCTGGATCTGTGACGGGTTTTGGTAAATCTTTTCACCAACTAATCATAACCGTATTGAAGCCGGTGTCGAGCAGGGAATGTGAAACTCGGAGGGATCAAGCCGGTTTTAACAATGACCGGATTTCCCGACGGTGTGAATATGGAACGGGACAGGACAGGACAGGACAGGACAGGACAGGACAGGACAGGGACTGAATGGTTATACCACGGGCGTGGGGAAAAGATTCCTCTTGTATCTCCTCGTCCGTCAACCGCCGGATCATCCCCACGGGCGTGGGGAAAAGCGATGTCAGAGTGCCGTCGATTCCGCTCAGTCCGGATCATCCCCACGGGCGTGGGGAAAAGATTCCTCTTGTATCTCCTCGTCCGTCAACC
>PUMX01000421.1 GCA_003552485.1 Candidatus Hydrogenedentota bacterium | reverse complement strand
TATCCTCGGCAATTTGGCCTATCTGCTGGGTCGGCCGCTCGAATTCGATCCCGTGTCGCAACGGTTCATCAACGACGACCAGGCCAATCAGATGCTGAGCAACCCCGGCCGCGGGCCGTGGCATGTGTAAGTAAGCGCTCGAGGCATTATCCGCGAGCACAGCGGTACGGTTATCGTCGGCAATGCGCCGGCGAAGAGTGGGAGGCGCAATGAGTAATCTTACAAGGCGGCAATTCCTTGGAACGGCGGCGGCGGCGGCCGCGCCTTTGATCCTTCCCAGCGGCGCGTTGGCCCGAACGAATCGGCGGGGCGCGAATGATCGAATCGTTGTCGGATACATCGCCCAGGGGGATATGGGCGGCCGGCTCATGCGGCCCATGAGTATCGAGATGGAGCCGGTGGGCGCAGTCTGCGACGTGGATCAGAAGCGCCTGGAAGACGGCGCCGCGTGGGTCAAAGAAGAGCACGGGGTCGAAGTCGATTGTTACGCCGACTACAGGCGCGTGCTGGATCGGCAAGATATTGACGCCGTCGTGATCGCGACGCCCGATCATTGGCACGCGGTGCAAGCGGTTCACGCCATGGAAGCGGGCAAGGATGTCTACGTCGAAAAGCCGTTGTCCCGCACGGTTGCCGAAGGCCGCGCGATCGTGGACGCCGCGCGGCGCTACAACAAGGTCGTGCAGGTCGGCTCGATGGGCCGATCGTTGCCGGGCGTACAGCAAATCGCCACCTACCTCCGCAACGGTGAGGCTGGCCGCATCACGCGTGTCGAGTGTTGGCGCGGCGCAAATCCCGTGGGAGAAAACACACCCGACGAGGCGCCGCCCGATCATCTTGACTGGGACATGTGGCTGGGGCCCGCCCGCTGGCGTCCGTATAACCCATCGCTCTGCCACTACAATTTCCGCTACTTCATGGAGTTTGGAGGAGGCACCTTGCGCGATTTGGGCGCGCATGCGCTAAGCCAGGCGCTAATGTACTTGGATGCGGACGATTATGGGCTCGTGCGGGTCAGCGCCACGGGCCGGCCGCCTGACAAGGGCGTATACGACAACCCCGCGGAACTCGAGGTGACCTGGGAATTCACCAGGCCGGAGCTGACGATGACGTGGAAACAACCCGGCGATCGCGACGGCGATGGCGTCATCTATCATGGCGAACACGAATCCATACGCGTGAGCAGCATGACTGGGCGTAACGCCACCACGGATGATCACGTCATGGAGTACGAACCACCGGCAGACGGCGTGGACTTGCGCACTCCCAGCGAATTCTCTCAGGATCTCCCTCATTACGAGAACTGGTTCCACTGCATTCGAACCCGCGAGCAACCGAACATGCCTGTCGCGGCGGGGCATAGTGTGGCTACTCTCTGTAATTTGGGCAATATTGCGTATCTACTCGGGCGTCCGGTTGAATTTGATCCGGCAACTGAGCGCTTCATCGGCGACGAACAAGCCAATCTACTGTTAACCTGCCCCGGCCGCGGGCCGTGGCGCATATAGGAAAGGAGAAACCATGCACGCAATAACGAAGTGGGGCTCACGCTGGCGGCAAATCGCCGCTATGATGCTGGCGGCAACTCTACTGATGGGAACCAGTCTTGCGGCTTCCGCCATTGATGACGCCGTCGAGGCAATTGTCGCGCCTGACGCCGAAGCGCGGTTTGACGCGGCCGCCGACGCCGGCGAGTTGGGCGCGGATGCGGTCGAACCATTGGCGCCCTATCTCGACCACGAAGACGGCGAGATACGTAGGGCCGCCCAGCAGGCGCTCGAGCGCGTCGTCATGCATGCGGGCCGGCCCGGCGCCGATGACGAGCGCGCTGAAGTCGCTCAAGCATTGACTGAGTGTCTTACCGAAGATTACACCGTCCACGTGCGGCGCGAAGTCTTGCATCTGCTCTCGATGTGCGGCGGAGAAGACGAGGTAGCGGCTATCGAGCCGCTGTTGCACGATCCCGAACTCATGCAGGCGGCATGCCGCGCGCTCGTGCGCAACCCCTCGCATGAGAGCGTGCGCGCGTTGGTGCGGGCGCTCGACGACGCCGACGAAGAAACCGCTAGAGAAATCGCCCACGCCTTGGCCCAAAAGGCCACGACGGCGGCGCAAGCGCGGAGCGAGAAGCCCTGGGTGGTCTACCAGGGCTTCGAGGGCCCGGGGGAAGGCAAGCACATTGTACTGGTTTCCGGCGACGAGGAGTACCGTTCAGAGGAAGCCCTGCCTCAGCTTGGCAAGATCCTCGCCGTGCGGCACGGTTTCACCTGCACGGTGCTATTCGCCGTCGATCCAGAAACCGGCGAAATCAATCCCAATCAAAGCGACAACATCCCCGGGCTCGACGCGCTTGAAACCGCGGATCTCATGATCATCGCCACGCGCTTCCGTAATCTTCCCGATGAGCAGATGCGGTATATCGCCGATTATGTGGAATCCGGTGGAGCCGTCATCGGACTGCGAACCGCCACCCACGCATTTAATATCCCCGAGGAGCGCGACTACGCCCAATACAGCTTCAACAGTGAAGTGGAAGGATGGGAAGGCGGCTTCGGCCGGCAGGTGCTGGGCGAAACCTGGATCACCCACCACGGAGCCCACAGCGAGGAAGCTACCCGCGGCGTTCTTGTTGATGATATGGAGGATCACCCCATCCTCAACGGCATCTCGGATATCTTTGGGCCCACGAACGTTTACCGCGTCACGTTGCCGCTGCCCGGCGACAGCGAGCCTTTGGTTCTCGGCGAAGTAGTGGATGGAACGGATCCCGATGATCCAGCGGTTGAGAATGAGAAGAACGATCCCATGATGCCCCTCGCGTGGAAGCGCACGTATGAACTGCCCGATGGCGAGGCAGGGCGCGCGTTTACGACCACCATGGGCGCTTCGCAGGACTTGGAGAGCGAAGGGCTGCGCCGACTACTTGTTAACGCCGCGTATTGGGCTGTCGAGTTGGAAGACGCTATTCCCGAAGAGGCGGACGTGCGCATCGTCGGCGCCTACGAACCCACGCCCTTCGGACACGATGCATTCGCCGAAGGCGTCATGCCCAGCGAACATGCGCTCTGATCCTTTGGCGCGCTTGGCTTAGTGTCTATAAGATGTAAGGCGCGGTAACAAACCCTCGCCTGCGCGACAGGCTCGCCCAAGTTCACCGGGGCGAGCCGCGCTCCCGCCTATCCCTAGCATACCTGCGGTGCTACTCCTATTCATCGAATACATGCCGCTCGCGACAACGCCGGTAATCAACTTGGCTTCACCGCGTATTGACGACGACGAGGCTTAGGTGATTCCCATGTTTCGCCTCGGAGCACGTCAATCCGTTAGGATGGGCTTGTGCGTCACGAGGCGCCGCTACTTCGATGTGAATGGACTGTGCTGGAAAGGAAACGCGTTATGACTTACTCGCGATCAATGTTTTTGGTTTCCGCGTTTGCCGTTGTCGCCCTCTTCGGCGGGTCAACAGTCCTCGCCAAAGAGACGGGACCATTGGAGCCCGTTGGCCGCGAACGCGTAGCCACCGGCTTGTATAGTAGCGGTCTGGCGATTCACGGGGAAGACCTACTGTTCACCACCGTCACGCACATGGCGCACGGCCATGGGCAGGGCCACAATTTGATGATCTGGCGGCGCCCGCTTGACGGAGAACTGTGGAGAACCCTTCCCGTTCGTCCCGAACGCAAACCCGCGATGCTGAGTGTGGTTCCTCTGGAACACCGCCCCGGGGAAACGCTATTGGCCTACGTCGACCGCCAAGATGAGGACGATCGCGTCGTATACCTCGAACGCCTCATAGACGACAATGAGCTGGTGTCTATACTCGATTATTCCGAAGATCGCGGAGTGCTGAATCCTCTGGTCGCGCCTGTGCCGGAAGATGACGCCGCGTACCTATTCATTCCCGACCGCGGCGCCGATTGGCGCGTTCGGTGGTTTCGGATCGGACTGGACGACGACTCTGTCGAACGTCTTGAAGACATCCCCATGCCGGTTCGGGGCGCGCGTTTATTCGGTCATCATCGTGATGGCGATCGGCTCGTCCTGCCTGTGGGATTGGCGCAAGAACTTCATGTTCTCGACATCGATCTCGATACCGGGACATATGAACTGATTCAGGTCGATACAGCCGATTCGCCAGACCAGCAGCCGTGCCGTAGTGTTTCCGTCCACCCCTTCCCCGAGCAGAATCTGTATCTACTCACGTATCTGCGCCCTGCCGAATTCTCGGATCGGCCGCGCACGGGGCTGGTAGGCGAGGTCGTGGCCAATGCGCTATGCATGGATTCGCTGGAATCCATCGAGCGAACGGTTATCGGCGGTTATCGCGCCGAGGAGGCGGCGACCCACCAGATCGCCAGCGCAAAGGTCGCGGAGGATGCTTTTGTAACAGCGTATACGACGGTGGACCGCGTACACCAACGCCACCTTACCGCAGAGTTCGTCAACTACGTTTCAAGTCACGTTGACCGCTGGCGGTTAGAATCCGACGGAAGTGTTACGGCGCAAACACAGCACGAGATGGATCCCTTCTGGCGAGTGAATCTAGCCATGGACGAGCAGGACGGAATGCTATACATGCTTGCTGCTGATACTATCGACGTGTTCCCCGTTTGGCTCAAGCAGTGGCGGGTTCGATAAACAGGCCATTCGACACATCCGGCGCTCCGCGTCGTCAAGGTGAAGCCGGAGAAACGCGGCCCCGGCCGACAGCTCCATGCGAATGGCTTTGGGCGCAGAATCCGGGTGCACATATATAAGAGGAAGCCCCGTTACGAGCGCGCAAGCGAGCGTAACGGGGCTCTTTGTCTCAATTGGCGGCGCGCCTTTTGGGGGCCGTCGCCAATCCTGTGAGCTTTTCCCGCCGGAACAGGCGGGACCACCATGGTTTACCGTCGCGCGCCCATTCCAGGCGCTCTCACCTGTTGGCCGAATTGTCCCGGCTGTTGCCGGAATTGCTGTTGTCCGACTTGGGCCGGCTGCTGGCGGACTCGCTGCCGGTCAAACTGCTGTTGCTGATCCATGTCCGTAAAGCCACGGAACTCGCCACGCGGCGGACCTTCGACCAAGCTAATGGCGCCAGACATAATCACCGCAGGAGTCT
>PUMX01000407.1 GCA_003552485.1 Candidatus Hydrogenedentota bacterium | reverse complement strand
GCTCATGGACGGCGTCGAAGAAACGGGTATTCTCAATCCGGACCGCTTCCTCGCACACATGGAGCAATTCCGCGGCGATCACTATGCGGTCATTCAAGACGTCAATGACATGATTCGCACTGGTGAGACCTTTGAGGGCGCCGACGACCATACGGCCTGTGGTTTTGGGCGCTGGATGGCGGAGACAGATGTTGACAATGCAGAGTTCAACGCTGTGTTAAACCAGATGCGCGAACCGCACCGCGTCTTTCACGAATCCGTGGCCACCATTCGCCAGCATGTTCAAGCAGGCGAGCAGGAGGCGGCCGAAGAGGTCCTCGCGGAAACCTTTGTTCCCGCCGCGCAGCAAACGGTGAACGAAGGGCTCTATGCCTTGGTCGATCAAGCCGAACACGCACAGGATCTTTACGCGGATGCTCAAGAACAAGCGACGGAGGAGATCGCGCCGCTACGACGCGAGGGTTTAGGGGTTCTTGCCCAACTCACCGAGCTGAACGAGGAGATCTCCGAAGAGGCCGTAGCAAACGCGGAAACCGCCTCTGCGCGCGCGAGTACCGTGATGATCGCCGCCATCGTAGCGGGCGTGGTCATCGCCGTCATTCTCGGCGTGTTCCTGGGCCGCACCATTGCCGGCGCGCTGCAACGGGTCATTGACAGCCTTAGCGCGGGTTCCGAGCAGGTCTCCTCCGCGGCGGACCAAGTGGCCCAGTCCGGTCAGACGTTGGCCGAAGGCGCCAGCGAGCAGGCCGCCTCGCTCGAAGAGAGTTCGGCCTCGCTCGAAGAGATGGCCTCTCAGGCGCAGCAAAACCTCGAAAATGGGAAACAGTCTAACTCGATGGTTCACCAGGCCGGCGAACAAGCGCAACGCGGCCAGGAATCCATGAAGAAGATGACTGAGACCATTAACCGCATCAAGTCTTCGTCTGATGAGACCGCGAAGATCATCCAGACCATCGACGAGATCGCGTTCCAGACCAACCTGCTCGCGCTCAACGCGGCCGTCGAAGCCGCACGCGCCGGCGACGCGGGCAAAGGCTTTGCCGTGGTGGCCGAGGAAGTGCGCAATCTGGCGCAGCGCAGTGCTGAGGCGGCGCGCAACACCTCCGAGTTAATCGAAGGGTCACAAAAGAATGCGACGGATGGCGTCGAGGTTACCAATGAAGTCGGGAAGATTCTCGAAGACAACTACGAGCTAACCCAGAAACTCGTCCAGATCATGGATGAAGTGGCGGCGGCCGACGCCGAGTTGACCCAAGGTATCTCGCAGGTCAACACAGCAGTGCATCAGATGGACCAGGTCACACAGACCAATGCGGCTAACGCCGAAGAGTCCGCCGCGGCCGGCGAAGAACTCACGGCTCAAGCGCACGAGTTGCTGGAGATGGTTCAGACGTTGACCGAAGTGGTGAAAGGCGCGGGCGCCGCGCAGAACGGCGCGAATGGCGCCGCGCGTCAGCACGCGCGCAAGCAGAAGAAGACGGCTGCTTCCGCGGGACAACAATCGCAAAGCCACTCGGCTCCCGCTCAACAGCAGACACAACAGCAGACGCGCTCGCACAATGGCGGCGGCGCGAAAGGCAACGGCGCCGGCCAAGCCCGCTCGAATAAGAGCGAACAGCAGCCTGCTCATGCCGGCGCCTCGCAGGAGTCCGCATTCCCGTTGGACGACGACGACTACAAGGACTTCTGATGCTTCCGTCGCGCCGGGCGTAGTTCTACAAGCGTCAGCGTGTCCGGGTGGCCAGTGGTTTCCCTTCACTTGGGGGCGGACAAGCCCCCAAGTGAAGGGTTGGTGAGAAGGGCCTTTTGTACCGCCGCCTTCCAGGCGGCATTAGGCCGGCAAGATGCCGGCGGTACGAGACAAGTCTTCCTTTGAAGGGGGATTGAGGGGGATGTCTATCCCAGCGCGCCTTTTGAAAGGCTTCGCCAGGAGTCCGCCGAAAATGGCGCGTTTTAGGGGCGGCGCTGAGGTGAAGTCAAGAAGCGAAACGTCCGATAGATAGCAACGCGGCCAGCAATGGCTGAAACAAGCCAGGGAGGGGGCAGTATATGGACGAGGAACAGGCGCGACGAACCCTCGAGGAACTCTGTGAGCGGATTGCGCTCATTGACGCCAAGGACTTGCCGGGTCTTGCGCAAGCGCACACCGGCTTAGAATCCTTTGCGGAGTGGGCGGCTGAAAACAGTTCGATGCCCGAACTCGAAGCGGTGGCGACAGCCGCCGCCAGGACGATCAACAACATCATCATCGAGGAGGGAGGCCCGCCAGAGGCGCAGCTTGCGCGTATCGGGGAGATGCTGGACTATCTTCAGCGCGCGTTGCGTGACGGAGCGGCGCCAGCGTTGCCAGCGGCGTGGGGAATTGCACTCCCAGGGTCCGGGGTGGAACAGTCGAGGCAATCGGCCCAGCCCGCCGATGGGAACGGGGCCGAGCCGGCCCAACCTGAGCCGTCACCTTCCTCCGGTTCGCCGGGCGGGTCCGGCGAATCCGAGGAGCAACCTGCCGAATCCGCCGAGTCCGAGGAAACCGCGCCTGCCTACGGATGCGAGACTCTTTCCGAAGACACAGACCTCTTGCAGGAGTTCTTCCAAGAGGCCAATGAGCATCTTGGGCAGGCTGACCTGCACCTGCTGACGCTCGAATCCGATCCGGACGACCGCGACGCCATTGACGCGGTGTTTCGCGCCTTCCACACCATCAAAGGCGCGGCGGGCTTTCTGCAGATGCAAACGATGCAGACGCTGGCGCATGTTGCGGAATCGTTGCTGGACAAGGTGCGCCAGGGCGTGGTGCGGATGGAAGGTGAGGCGGTTGATCTTTCATTCGAAGCGGTGGACGGGCTCAAACGCCTGACAAAAGAATACCAGGAGGCGCTTGCCGCGGGCTCGATGACGCCGCCCGCCGGCTGGGTCGGCGATTTGGCCGCCCGCCTCGATATCGTGACGAACAACCAAGGGGCCCCGCCACGGCTGGGCGAAATTCTCATCGAGAGCGGCGCGGCTACGGCGGAAGACGTGGACCAGGCGCTTGAACAGCAGGCCATCTCGGAGACGCCGCGAAAACTCGGCGAGATTCTGGTCAGTACAGGCAAAGTCAAAGCCCGCGACGCGGCCGAAGGCTTGCGTAAGCAAGAAGAGCAGCGGCGCGCCACGTTCCAGAACCGCGAGGCCATCAAGGTTGATGCGGACCGGCTCGACCATCTGGTGGACCTCATTGGCGAGTTGGTGATTGCCGGGGCCATGGTGCGGCAAGCGCCGGAGGTCAACAATGATCCCATGTCCGAGTTGGGCCGGCGGCTGACGTTGATGGACAAGATCACGCGGGAACTGCAGGAAATCTCGATGTCGCTTCGCATGGTGACATTGCGCGGGCCTTTCCAAAAGATGGCGCGGCTGGCGCGGGATCTCGCGAAGAGCGCCAACAAAAAGGTTGCGTTCCGCACGGAAGGCGAGGACACCGAACTGGACAAGAACGTGGTTGACCAGATGGCGGACCCGCTGATGCATATGGTGCGCAACGCCGTTGATCATGGTATCGAGCCGCCGCAGGAACGGGTGGCCAACGGCAAGCCGGAACAGGCCACGCTGACGCTGCGCGCATTTCACGAGCGTGGGGCCGTCGCCATCGAGATCGAGGAGGACGGCCGCGGCCTCAACCGCGAGGCGATTCTGGCGAAAGCCGTCGATCGCAGCCTGATACAAGAGGGCGAGAATCCACCGGATCATGAGGTATGGAATCTTATCTTTCAACCGGGTTTTTCAACGGCCAAGGAAATCACCGATGTATCCGGACGCGGCGTTGGCATGGATGTGGTTCAGCGTAAGATTGCCGCGCTACGGGGTCAGACTGAGATTCGCTCACAAGCCGGCGGGGGCACGGTGTTCACCATTCGCCTTCCCCTTACGCTGGCTATTATTGACGGCATGGGACTGGCCGCGGGCGATGAACGGTATATTGTGCCCATCGGCAACGTGGTGCGCGCGGTGCGGCCCGAGGCCGAGGAATTGTATACCGTGGCGCAGAAGGGCGAAATGCTCAAGCAACAGGGCGCGCTCATTCCCTTGTTCCGGCTGAGCCGGCTCCTCGACATCCGTGGCGGCGAAGACACGGCGACCAACGCGATTGCGCTCATCGTCGAGGATGGCGGCAATCAGATAGCGGTGCTGGCCGATACATTGCTGGGGCAGCAGCAAACCGTGATCAAGCCGTTGGGACAGGGTATTCCCCGGGTCACTGGCGTTGCCGGCGGCGCGATTATGTCTGATGGGCGCGTCGGTCTCATTCTCGATGTCGCGGGGCTTATCCGAAGGACTCACAAAACTATATCTGAACCAGCGGTTGGCGCAGTTGCGGGCGGACAGGACGCCTTGGCGACGGCGCACGCGGAGGCAACGGAGTGAGCGTGATGGATGTACGTCTGATTAACCCCTTCTTGGAGTCCGTGGTGAACGTCTACTCGACCATGCTGCAAACCACGCCGCGCCGCAGTGGGCTGCAGCTGACAGATCAGGGCGCCGCTCCGGAGAGTCTGGTGGCGTTGATTGGCATGGATGGCCCGGCGCAGGGCGTCGTCGCGCTGCACCTGCCGCAGAGCACGGCGCTGGCCACGGTGAACCATTGGCTCGGCACTTCTCTGGTCGCCATTGACGGCACCATTAGCGACGGCATCGCCGAGCTCGTGAATATGATCGCGGGACAGGCCAAGGCGAAGCTCTCGGAAAGCCTGGGCACGCCCGTGGCTCTCGGGCTGCCCAGCGTGATACACGGGGCCAGTTTTCACGTGAAGTATCCGGGCAAGGCCACTTGGCTCGAGATGCCTTTCGAAAGCGATTTTGGGCCGTTCAGTTTGCGCGTCACTTGCGTGATGAACGAGCAGCCGGCGGAGGTAGTGCAATGAAAGCATTGATAGCCGATGATTCAGCAGTGATGCGCCGCGTGCTCGTGGGCGCGCTTGACCGGGTGGGCATTTCCGATATCCTCGAAGCGTGTGATGGAGAGGAAGCGGTGAAGGCCGCTGGAGAAAACGAAGTGCAGCTCATCCTCATGGATTGGAACATGCCGAACATGACGGGTATCGAGGCGGTGCGGGCAATCCGCGCGAATGG
>PUMX01000479.1 GCA_003552485.1 Candidatus Hydrogenedentota bacterium | reverse complement strand
CTCGTAATCCAGTGACGGCGGGGCTGCGTCATACGCAGTCCGGGGCGGCTCGTAGTCATCTTCAACGACATCGAGTCGCACGCGGCGCACTGCTTCAGGGTCCGGTTGGCGATACAACATCACCACCCGCGGCGCCAAAACGATCAACGCCGCGTGCCCCGCAATCGAGAGGATGACACTCAGTATCAGTGCAAGGCGTTTGTTGCGCATACACCGCCCATCAACCCGCTTGGTCCAAGCGCTCACGGGCCCGATCCGCCTGTTCGCTATCCGGGTATTCCGCCAGGACCTCCTCGTAGGCGCTCCGGGCGCGTTCCTCGCTGCCCACGGTTTCGAACGCCTGGCCCGCGCGCCACAGCGCCTCAGGGGTCAGTTCATCGTGGAGAAACAGGATGGCGACCCGCATAAACTCCCGCCCTGCTTCTTCGTATTCACCAGCTTCCTCCAGAATCGAACCGAGGGCCATTCTGGCGCGCGCTCCGGTTTCGCCGCTATCGGCCTCGGCGACATCTTGATAGAGCGCGCGGGCGGCGTCCATGTCGCCCTCCGCATGTTTAAGACCCGCCAGCCGGTAACGCGCTTCAACGCCCTCCCGGCTGTCCGCCGGCGCCGTATCCGCCACCTGCTCAAACTGGTTACGGGCTTCCGCGGCACGGTCCAACGCCTCGTAGCAACGCGCAAGCTGAAACATGACGCGTGTACGGTCAATGAAAAGCGGCCCTTCGTCGAGCATGGCTTCAAAGACATTGGCGGCCTCGGCCCATCGTTCGTCGTCCACCAGATACTGACCCAACCACGCGTACGTTTCTTCGGTCAAGCTAGTTCCGGGATACTCCAGAACCACACGGGCCAGCGTGGCCGCCGCTTCTTCACGCTCGCCACTCTGGTACTGCGCCAGCCCGAGCCCCTTCAAGGCCCGCCCGGCGTGGGGGCCGTCAGATTCCATTTCGTAGACCCGCCGATACGCCGTCGCCGCCCTGTCGGTGTCTTCCTCTTCCTGCAGCGCGTAATCGGCTATTCTGAGACTGGCTTCCTTGATATGCTCCGTTTCCGGGAAACCGTCCAGTAACCGCTCAAAGGCGGCGACGCTTTCCGCGCGTTCACCGGCGTTATGCAGCGTGATCGCGAGGCGGTAGAGCGCGTCCTCCTTCAACTCATCATCGAGTTCCTCGCGTTCAAGCACATCGCGGTAGCTCGCGGTTGCGTCAGTAAATGAACCCTGCTGAAACTGGGCGTCGGCCATGCGCAACAACGCGTCCACAGCCAACCGATGCTCTTCATGCTCGGCGACAAAAGCCCGGAAGGCGTCGATAGCCTCCGAACGGCGCCCCAACAGCGCAAGGGATTCCGCCTTCTTATACCGGGCCTCCGGCGCCGCCTTGGCGTCAGGATACTCCTCGATGACCCGTGTGTATTGGGCGAGAGCGGCCTCGTGATCATCGCGCGCTGTCATGAGCGCGCCGAGCAAGAACCGGGAATCAGGTTCCAGCACATGGCCACTGTGCGACATGAGGTACTGACGGAGGTGTAACTCGGCGGCTTCGTAATCACCCTGCTGATAGAGGAGCAATCCAGCCGCATACCGGGCGTGCGCGGCTTCGGGGGCATGAGGGTGCGCTTCGATCAGCGCCTTCAAGACAGGGATCGCCTCCTCGGCCCGGTCAAGCTGTTGCAGGCACAACGCGTCAAGATAGCGCATGCTGGCCATATGGGCGCCACCGTCATGCCGTTGCTGATACTCGCGCGCCGCCTGCTGGGCCGCCCCAGTATCGCCCTCGCGGTAATGAGCCCACGCCGCGCCAACAGCAGCGCGTTCGGCCTGAGGCGACTCCGGATGATCATTCTGCACCCGTTCATACGCCGCGGCCGCCTCGTCGTAGCGGCCCGCGCGTTCATAGGCCAAAGCCGATCGCATCCGCCCATCGACACGCATGGCCTCATCCGGCGCAAGCGCGGCCACCTGCCGGAAAGCGGCCGCGGCTTCCAGGTGATCGCCTTCCTCCGCGAGTGCGAGGCCCAGGTGGTAATGAGCGAACGGCCCCAACTCGTGGGTGGGCGCTGACTCAACCAGGCGGTTCAGCGCTGCAGCCGCGTCCGAGAAGGATTCTCTCGCAAAATGGGCGCGGCCAAGGTAATACAAGGCGCCCGCTTGGATCATCTCATCCTCGGCGTCCGCAACCGATTCCAGCATGTCAATAGCATCGCCGTGCCGCTCCAGCCGGTAAAGGCACTCGCCGGCGCGCAGCCGCGCGCGGTCACGCCGCTCGCCAGCCGGCGCGTCAGCAAGAAACCGTTCAAACGCTTTGAGCGCTTCTTCGTAGTCCGCAGCGCCGTACAGGGCTTCGCCGAGCCGGTAACGGGCCGTCGGCGCCTCGGGGCTGTCATGGTGTTCTTCTAGGAATGTCCGGTACTCGCCGGCGGCGTCTTCATGGAAGCCTCTCCGCAGAAGCCCATTCGCGAAATCAAGTTGCTCCTGGGCGGCCCGGTCCCCTTGGGCGCCCACGGGGATGGCCAAGCAGATGGCGAACACACTAGCGGCCACACGGCGCATCATGAGGGGTCTCCAGCCGGTTCGGCCTCGTCTCGCAAGGCCGCAAAGGAAATATTCTGAATATCGGCTTTGCGGCATGAATCGACCACCGCGAACCAATGCTCGACAAGCGCGGCGCGATCAGCCCTAATGATGACCGACCCACCCGGAAAGTACTCGGCTACGCGGTACAACACCTCTTGGAGTTCATCCAGCGTCAGCTCCCGGTTGTTGAGCACTACGCTGCCATCTTCCTGTAGGTTAATATAAATCTCGCCCTGCGTCCGGATGGCCCGCTCCTCGGCGGTTTCGGCTGTGGGCAGCGTGATATCGATCTCGCTTTCCAGTGTGGTAAACACCGCGGTAGTCATAAAGAACACAAGCGTCAAAAACACGATGTCGATCAGCGGCGCCAGGGGAATGGCGTCACCCTGGTCCTCGGAAGACTTGCCAAATCTCATTATCCGGACTCCTGCGTCAAGAGATCGACGAATTCGGCGGCTTGCGCCTCCACCGACGATACGATTTTGACCACACGCCCCTTGAGGTAGAAATACACCGTCATGGCCGCAATGGCGAGGATCAAACCCGCCGCGGTGGTCGTCATCGCCTGCGCCACGCTGTACGCCATGGTCAGGCCGCGCACTTGCGTGTCGTCTAGAATGATGGCGCCAAAGGCTTGCATCATCCCCCACACAGTGCCCAACAAGCCCAGCAGCGGCGCAATGACCCCGATATTATTGAGGTAGGAAATCTTCTGCCATAGAGCCGTTGCGCCCCGTTCGCCTTCGCTCTCCATGGCCTCTTGGATGATATAGCGCTCATGCCCCGCCATTCTCAGGCCGGCGCGAAGCACACAGGCCAGCAGTTCGTCACGGCCCTCGCAAGACTCGTAGGCTCTTTCGATGTTGCCGCGCCGCACGTGCTTCTCCGCTTCTTCATATAGCGTGCCCGGCACTTCGCGCGCAGGGGTGATGGTCATAAAGAAATACACAGCCATGACGCCCGCGCCAATGCTGAGAGCGAAGATAACCCACAAAATGACGCCACCGTTCTCTATCATGGTCCCCAGCGTCATCTGTTCCCCTTCGACGGCGGGAACCACGGCCTCATCTTGAGCGCTCGCCAAGGGCCCCATCCAGATGGCGAAAATACCCCCCAACACCACAATAAGAGCGGCAAGACGGACCAATAAAGAAACAGGCATGATGCAAGAACTCCTCTTGGAAAGTCGTCGGCATTTTCCGGCAGTTAAAGGCATTCTACCGGTGATTGGACCGGGAGCCCGGCGAACTTCCAGCGCCTTCGCCGACAGGCCGCGCGGGCGGAGCAGTCCGCCGAATCTCGCGAGAGCCGGACCCCGCGTAACCTATTACTACACCCCCTATTATGCCCCTGCATGGGCAAAGGTTGCAAAGGCCGCGCGCGAGTCAATGAGCTATGCTCGGCCGTTCAACAGCGCATCGCATACCTGGCTGCGCCGGAGACCGGGCCGGGAACGCACGGACAGAACTTACCGGCGTGACAATGCTTGGAATCGGCGATCCGTAATCGCGGAACCTTTAACCGTTTGGGCTCGTGTTGTATTATCCCGGCCGCCTCGTACCTCAGGGCAAACAACAACTTTCAAGTTAACGGCTTCGCGACAAGGGGCGGTCATGCGGGATTTGCGGCGCTACAGCGGTTGGGCGCTTATTACAGGCGCGTCCTCCGGTATTGGAGAGGCCTTCGCGCGCCAGATTGCGGCGGTCGGCGTGCCCTGTTTTCTCGTGGCGCGGCGCGAAGAGCGATTGAAGCAACTCGCACAAGAACTCACCGAGCAACACGGAGTGCAAGCGGAATACGCGGGCCTCGATCTAGCCCGGGAAACTGCTCCAAGAGCCGTCTTGGAAGCCCTGGGTGCGCGGGAGACAGGCATGCTCGTGAACAACGCGGGCTTCGCCTGTCACGGCCAGTTCGAAACCCGCGACGCAGACCGTATGGCGGACATGGTCCGCCTCAATTGTCTGACGCCAGTCATGTTAACCCGGGCCGTGTTGCCGGGCATGCTCGAACGCGGAACAGGCGCCGTGATTATGGTGTCCTCGCTGCTGGGCGTGCTTCCCGCTCCTTATGACGCGGCGTACGGCGCGTCGAAGGCGTTCGGTTTGTCGTTCAGCGAGGCCTTATGGGGGGAGATGCAGGGGAGGGGAATCGATGTGATTACCGTATGCCCAGGCCCCGTGGATACGGAGTTCTTCGACGCCAGCCGGTTATCCGATACAGCGAAACTCCGTATGCGCCGCATGTCAAACACACCGGAACAGATCGTCAGGCGCACGCTTCATAATCTTGGCCGAAAACCCACAACAAGTCCGGTCATGAGCTTCTGGGCGTCAACGGCGGCCCGTTGTCTGCCGCGCCGCTTGACGGCGGCCCTCATGGCGCGCGCGATGCGGCGCTACGATCACATCGAGTAGGAGGGAATAAGGCGCTTAGGCCTGTCGAAGCGTAATAACCCCAATCTCGGGCGGCACGCCCAACCGCAACGGCAGGAACGCGACCCCAACGCCACGGGAGACCACCACAGGGCAATGCG
>PUMX01000508.1 GCA_003552485.1 Candidatus Hydrogenedentota bacterium | reverse complement strand
CGAGGACCATTCTCCGCGGCTGACAGGCCGCTGTGACGCTACGGGCAGACCCGCGTCGCGGATGACCGCTTTGCTCAGCAGTTTATCCATGCACAAAGCGCTGGAGGCGTGAAGCGACCCCGTGTATGGAATATGCAACAGATCCAGCAGGCCCTGGATCCGGCCGTCCTCCCCGAACGGGCCATGCAGCGCGAGGAATGCGCAATCAATGCCCCGCTCGGGCAGCCGCGCAATGGCCTCTTGAATCGGGCATGGCGCATCGTCCTCAATGCGCCATGAGCCGTCTTGCTCTATCACAATTGGCGTGCCGTGGAAGCGCCGGGGATCCAGATTGTCCATCACCATGCGGCCGCTCTTGAGCGAGACGGCGTGTTCCGCGCTGATTCCCCCCATTACCACAGCGATTTGTTGGGTTTTCACGTGATTTGACTCCTTCCGTGTCTACCTCCATGGCGCCCTGCGTTGTTATTGCTTGGCGCGATTGCTGGTACAGGGTACACGACGCCGGCGCCGCCTTTCACGCGGCTGAGACTGGGCCATTGCCGTAGAATCGCCCTGTGTGCATTTGACCTCTGCTGGGTTGTGTGATAGCGTTTTTACGTCACAGAAGATGCGTGTTCAGGGGAGAAACGCTACGATGGAGAAACGCTGCATATACTCGGCCAACGGACCGCCAGCCGCAGGCGCTTACAGTCATGCCGTGGCTGCGGGCAACCTGCTTTTCGTTTCCGGGCAAGGCCCGTTTGCGCCCGATGGAAGCGGGCCGCAACGCGGCGCCTTCGAAGATGAAGCCCGTCTGACCCTCCGGAATCTGCAAACTGTGCTGGAAGACGCGGGCGCGAGCCTTGAATCCGTGGTAAAGGTGACGGCTTTCTTGGCCGACATGAAGAATTTTCGGGAATTTAACGAGGTCTATA
Organism: Candidatus Hydrogenedentota bacterium; assembly: GCA_003552485.1. Taxonomy (GTDB): domain Bacteria; phylum Hydrogenedentota; class Hydrogenedentia; order Hydrogenedentales; family SLHB01; genus PUMX01. The sequence continues at coordinate 4,196 of PUMX01000508.1, read as the reverse complement.
AGGAGTTTTTCCTTACAGACTGCCCTGCGCGTACATGCATCCAGGCCGGAGGCCTCCCCTTGGATATCCAGGTGGAGGTCGAGGCCATTGCGTTGGTGGATTAGTATTGGCTCACGTTAGATTTTTATACATCTGTGGCTTTTGCCTGATGGGGCTCGCAGCCGCGGCGGCGCAAGGGCTCACGGAGGAAGCGGCGCAGTACAACCTTCGCGGCGCGCAGCATTACAACGCCGGTGAGTGGGAGAAGGCCGTCGAGGCCTTTTTTAGGGCCCATGAGTTAGCGCCGGCCAACCCGACGGTGCGCCGCAACCTATGCAACGCGTATCAGGCCTACGCCAACGTGCTCGCGCAAGGCGGCGACTTCGAAATAGCCGCCGAAGTGCTCACCTACGCTATTGACGCGGACCCCGGCAACGCGTCGCCTTTGGTGCAACTCGGCTCCTACAATCTGCGGCTGGACCGGTTGGCTGACGCCATTTTCCGGTTGGAAGAGGCGGTTGAACTGGAGCCAGCCAACAAGGACGCCCTTGAACTGCTCGGTGATGCATACTACCGATCCAATGACCTGCTACTGGCGCTTGAGGTGTGGGATGACCTCATGGAACTGGGGCCCAACCGGCCTGGTCTACAAGAGAAGATTGAAAAAGCTAGGCGCGAAGCCAATGTCGAACGCGATTTCCGGCGCTCCGGTTCGCGGCATTTCGATATCAGCTATCCTCCCGACGCCACCGCCCGCGAGCAAAACGAAGTGCTCTCGGTACTCGAACGCGCCTACCGCGAAATCGGCCGAAAAATGGGCAACGCGTTTCCGCCTACCCCGATTCAGGTCATCATCTACAATGCGGACGAGTTCGCCGAAGCCACGCAATTGGGGGGACACGTAGGCGCGGTCTACGATGGGAAGATCCGGGCGCCGGTGCGTGACGCCGAAGGAAATTCGCTTGACAGTGCCGAGCTCGAGCGTAGGCTGTTTCACGAATACACCCACGTTGTCGTTCATTATCTCGCGGGCGAACGCGTCCCTTGGTGGCTCAACGAGGGCCTTGCGGAAACCTTTTCCAAGGAATTGACCCGCGCGGACTATGCCGGACTCAAGCAGGCGGAGGCCGGGGAAGGTTTGTTCGCCTTAGAAGACCTCGACGCCTCTCAGCTTCACACGATGCCGCCGGACGATTTGCGATTGGCCTATGTGCAGTCTCATGTCACCGTAGACTACCTGTGGCGCCGGTTTGGTCAACGCAGCCTGCTCGCTTTTTTCGATGCGTTGGCCGAAGGCGTTCCTCCCGAGGAGGCCTTGCGTGAGGTCTATCGCCGGACTTATCTACTGCTCGAACGCGAAGTAAGCCAAGAGATTCGCCGCCGGGCGCCGTGACCCCTGGGGAACGGCGGCCACGGAGTTATGTTGCCGGGGCGCGGCCTCTGATTTTATCCTGTTGCGCTGGCTTTAGGTAAGACAGTTGCAAATATCGGCGCGTTAATCATCGGCTGCTTGTAACTGCGCGTCGAGTTCTTCGACCGTGAAGCGCACGCTGACGATCGAGTGCAATTCGTCGGGTTCATACTGAACGTAGGTAGTAGCCACGATGGTTCCGTCCGGCAGCAGTTCGATTCCGGGATACCCAGTGTCGGGCCCATGGCAGTGAAGCAGTTTCGCCCGGTATGCCCCTTCGCGGTCCTCTACAATATCCTCGTACGCGCCGACCCAGGCGACAAAGTGACGGTATGTGTCCGCCTCCTCCGCCCGGTCCCGAAATACAATCACTAGGCGTCCGTCGGGGGCGTAGACGCCGTCGTGCCGATCGCCGGTCAGCGCTCTGGGCAACTCTTTTGGGGCCGACCATGTCTTGCCTTCATCGTCGCTGGTGACATAAAGTGAGTTGTACCGGCGGTCATTCTCGCGGATGAGCATCAGAAGTTGGCTTCCGTCGGGCGACCTCAGCACTCCGGGCTCGCTCGCGCCGGCCATCTCGACGACTGGCCTGGACTCGCCCCACGTGAGCCCGCCATCGGTGCTGGCGCTCTGCCAGATAACGCCGACAAAGCCGTCCTCGTCCTCCGGGCTGTCCTCGTACCACATCAAGTGCCGGGCGCCATCATCAACGGGTATGACGCTTTGAGGAGGCGTCCACAGCGGCCCCAGCCCATTCTCCTCCATAGGCGACCATGTTTCGCCACCATCTTCTGACACTGCTTGAAGCATCGAACCGCGATCAGGCGTTCTCGAGAAGACGAACAGGCGTTCTACTCCCTCGCTATCCACAAGGCGGTGAATGGTCGGATTTCCCCGCGCCGCTTCCCGCCACTGGTTAGGGTTTTCCGTTGGAGTGTCAAGGCGATCGCTCCACGTCAACCCGCCATCATCGCTGCGTTTGAGATTTCCGGCGGGGGCGCCGTGCCGCCGCGTACCGTCGTCACGGCGCGTCCACGAGGCAAACATCATTCTCCCGTCCGGCATCAGCAACGTGTTCGGGTGGCTATTCCATATCTCCTGCGTGCCTTGCGCGACGGTCACGTGACGTTCGCGCTGAGCCGAGACATCCACGGTGGGAATGCCGATCTCATCGAGGATGCGGGGGCGTTCTCCGGTGTCCTCGGCAACCGCCGTCCGATCCTGCACGCCCAGCGCCACAGCGCAAATGGCCAGTAGAACCGCTGTGTTCCATCGCGTTGCGAGACCCACTCTCATGCCCGCTTCTCCTTCATGTTGCGCCGCCGATCTCCCGCACGATGTGCTCGCGCGGCGCGCGTGGTTGCCTTGCCGTATTCTTCTCAATAACCGTGGCCCATCACTCGTCCTCCAACGCGTTGGCGAGCAACTGGGCTATGTGCAGGGCGTTGGCCCCGGTCATGTGCTCGATTTGTGCGCGGCAGCTTGTGCCGGTGGCGATGATGCTCGTTTGCGCTTCCAGCGCATTGATCTGTTCCGCCATGTGGCGTCCCGTTTTCACAGACATCTCGTAGGTATCGCGCATCAGACCATAGGCGCCGGCCATGCCGCAACATCCCGTGTCGAGTGTGGTCACCGTGTTGTGGGGCAACCATGCTGCGAGCCGATGAGAAGCGGATGCATCCGTCAACGCTTTGGCGTGGCAGTGATTGTGGATGGCCACCCGGCTGGGTTTTGAAGCGAAGGCCAGCGCGTTCGGTTCGGACTCGAGGAGTCCGAGCACGAAGTCCTCGAAAAGGACGCAACGATTCGCCACTTCTTCCGCACCGTCCACTCCGAGTTCGCGATAATCTTGAAGGAACATGGAGAAACACGAGGGCTCCAGGAAGACGATCGGTTTATCGGGATGCCGGGTTGCGAGTAACGCTACATTGTGCCCGCCACAGTGCTTTGCCTTTTTCAGATTACCCACGCTGAAGGCGGGGCGTCCGCAGCATTTGCGCTCGTTCGCGAGTGTCACGCGGTAGCCCGCTGCCTCGAGCACGTGGACCGCGGCTTGGCCGATCGCCGGCTCGTAGTAGCGCGTCGTCGTGTCGTCCCACAGGACGATATCGCCGCGTGGCGCCGGACTCTGTGCTCCCCGGTTGACGAACCATTTGTCGAACCGTTGTGCGGCGAACAGAGGCAAAGATCGATGCTTGCTCAAGCCGAGCAGTTTGCGGTTCAGCTTGGTTACCCGCTTCTTACGCAGAAGCTTGTTGGCAACCCCGGGCGCAAGGGTCCCCAATGCGCCTATCCAGTCAACGTTGCTCACGAGGCGGTCCGCCATACTGAATCCGTGCTTTCGCTTGCGCGCATGGAGGAGTTCAGCTTTCAACAGCGCCATATCCACGTTCGAAGGGCATTCGGTCTTGCACGCTTTACACGACAGGCAGTATTTCAACGCGTTGTCCAGGGCCGGCGAGGCGAGCGGGTCGTCGCTATCCTGAAGGCGTCCATCGAGCACCGCGCGGATCGTGTTCGCGCGGCCGCGCGTGGACATGTCTTCCTCGCGTGTGGCGAGAAAGGTGGGGCACATGGTGGGGCTCAACTTCAGGCAGGCGCCGTTGCCGTTGCACTGTTCGAGGTTGCCGACGAAGGACTCGTCCTTATCCGCAAACTGGACCATCGGCTTGAAGGGCGCCGGTATTACATACCCCGCCCCCCAGCGCAGGTTGGTATCGAAGCGGTACGTTCCGTCGCCAATGATCTTGCCGGGGTTCATGCGTTGGCCGGGATCAAAAGCGCGCTTGACCTCACGCATGGCGGT
>PUMX01000019.1 GCA_003552485.1 Candidatus Hydrogenedentota bacterium | reverse complement strand
TTACCCGGCGATTAGGGGGAGCGGGGTTGTTTGACGCAACTGCGTTTTTCCGTTATACTTCTACGGTTAATGATAGGTCGCGTTTGCCTGCACTTACCACGCAGGCCAGCGGCGCGAACCGGCGACGAGGATGCACGTTCCGGGCGCAGGCAAGGAGCGAATCCTGATCCCGCCGCACCTTCCCAATTGCGCATCGGATCCGCCCGCGTCATTCGCCAGACTACGTGGGGCGAATGAGGGATTGTTGCGGCATCGCCAATTGCCCAGCCGGTGTGTAGCCGCATGCTGCGTTTTTTTGAAATCCAAGGAGTGATGTGTCGTGAAAAGGACGTTTCAACCATCGAACTTGCGCCGTAAGCGGAACCATGGTTTTCGCGCCCGTATGGCCACGCATGAGGGGCGCACTGTCATACGACGCCGCAGACAGAAGGGCCGTAAGCGCTTGTCAGCCTGATATCACCGGAGGCGGCGATCCTGTTGTGCCGGGCCAGTATGCATTTCCCCGGGAAGAACGCCTTACCCGGCGGGCGGATTACCTGCGCGCTTACCGGCGCGGAGAAAAACGCGTGGGACGCGCCTTCGTTGTTTATGGCCTTCGCCAGCCGGGACAGGGGCGCAAGTTTGGTTTCGCTGTATCGCGCAAGACGGGCAATGCGGTAACCCGCAACCGGATCAAACGGTATTTGCGGGAGTTCTATCGCACTCACCGGACGCAGTTGCCGGACGATTTGGTCTTGGTTATTGTGGCCCGGCCCGCAGCCGCCGCCTTGCGATTCAGTGAGTGCAGGGAAGCGCTTCGCCGCCTCTTGACCGAAGGAGGCTTTTGGGGTGCGTAGACTGCTTATAGCAGTAATCTGGCTGTACCAAGCGGGCGTGTCCCCATGGCTGGGCGCCCATTGCCGCTTCACCCCGACATGTTCGCAATACGCCATTGAAGCCATCCAGAAATACGGGGCAATCCGGGGGGGCGCTTACGCCGTTTGGCGTGTGTTGCGCTGCCAACCGTTCGCGAGGAGCGGCAACGACCCGGTTCCCTGAAAGCTCGGCGCATATTCCGCAGCGTGTGAATAAGCGGATGGCGCGTTGGCTTCGCCGATTACATTGGAGACCCCAGGGTGTGGGATGAAAATCAAGATAAGAGCGTGATGCGCAGCCAGTTGATCGCCGTTGTGTTGTTGACGGCGTTGTTTCTGCTGTGGATCAACTGGTTTATGCCGGTACAGCCGCCGGTGGACGAGGTGGCCGAAGAGCCGCGCCCGGAAGAACCAGCGCCGGAAGAGCCCGACGCGCCAGATGTAGAACCCGAGCCTGTGGAGCGGCCCGACGAATGGCCTCATTTGCCGCCTATCGCCACGGCCGATGACGATGATCTTGTTTTCATTGAGAACGGCCATCTGCGGTTGGGGCTCACCCCGGTTGGCGCAAGGCTTAAGCAGGCTGAGGTGTTGCTTGGGCGCGAAGACGAGCACACTGTGCAGCTTGTGCCTCAGGCGCGCGAGGCGCCGGACGCGTCCGCCATGTATCCCTTGGGGCTTGAGTTCACCGACGACGCCATCGCCGGTGAGTTGGACAGGCGCGTGTGGGAATTGACGGAGCATGATGATGAGCGCGCCGTCTTCACCCTGACCCTGCCCGGCGTGGCGCGGCTGCACAAGACGTTCGAGCTTGGCGGGGCGCCACACGTGGTCACGGTGGACGTTAGCTATGAGAACCTCGAAGACCAGCCCCGCGAATGGGGCATTGACGATCGGCCTTCCTTTGTTCTTAGTTGGGGGCCGGAAATCGACGCCGAAGAGCTCCGCCGCGGCATTTCCCAATCGCTGTTCTGGCGTCAGCAAGGCGAAGTCGAGTCGGTGGCCACGGCGAACATTTCGACCTCGCCCGGCGCGGTGGGCGGCGTAAAGCTCGTGCGCGATCCCGACTGGCTGGCGGTGAAGAGCGGCTACTTCTTGGTGGCGTTTCGGCCTACCGAGCACCCGGCCCGCGGATGGGCCGTCGGTCGTGAGGACCACTTCCGCTTTGGAATCGCTGCGCCCCGTTTCGAGACGCCGCCGGGTGAAACAAGCACACATTCCTTTGAAGTGTACGTGGGGCCGAGCGAGATGAATGCGTTGGCGGCAGCGTGGGATACATTGCCCGAAGCCATCCGCTTCTTCGAGTCGGACTGGTTCACGGTGATGGACTGGTTCTCGAAGCAACTGCTGGCGTTGCTGAACTGGTTTTACAGCATCGTGCCGAATTACGGCATCGCGATCATTCTGCTCACGCTGTTGGTGCGCGCCGCCATGTTTCCCTTGACCTTCAAGCAGGTCAAGAGCATGCGGAAGATGCAGGCGCTGGCGCCCGAGATAGAGGAGCTCAAGAAGAAGTACGGCGAAGACGCTCAGGAAATGCAGCAGCAGATGATGGCGCTATATCGTGAGCGCGGCGTGAATCCGCTGGCTGGCTGTTTGCCGTTGCTGCTGCAAATGCCCATCTTCATTGCGCTCTATCGCATGCTTTACACCACCTTTGAACTGCGCGGCGCGCCGTTTATCCTTTGGATGCAGGATCTCTCGCAACCGGACCAGCTGTTTCACTTCTCCGCGTTGGAGAACATGCCCCTTCTCTCGCATTTCGAGTATCTCAACGTGTTGCCGATTCTTTCCGCCGTGACCATGCTAGGCAGCATGCGGTTTACGCCTCAGAGCGCCGCCGCCATGCAGAATCCGCAACAGAAGATGCTCATGACGTTTATGCCCATTGTATTCAGCGTCATTTGCTATAACTTCTCCTCCGGGCTGCAACTCTACATCCTCACCAGCACAGCGCTGGGTATAGCGCAGACGTTTCTGATCCGGCCTGGCAGTGTGGACGTTACCCCACAGAAGAAGCCCGCGGCGAAATCCAAGAAGAAACACTTTTATGACGCCGCCCAGGCCAAGAAACGCCAAATGGCCAAGGATAGCCGCCGTGTCTCCACGTCGGGAGTGAACCCTGGCAAGAAGCGCGCCCGGAAGAAAACATCGCGATGAATAAGGAGTCGTAACCAGATGCGTTCCATCGAGGTTTCCGCGAAGACGCGCGAGCAAGCCATCGAAGATGCGCTAAGCGAGCTCAATGCCGAGCGGCATCAAGTACATGTAGAGATATTGGATGAAGGCAGCGCCGGTTTTCTGGGGTTCGGCGCGCGTCCCGTGCGCCTGCGGGTGGCGCTTGACGAAGAAGATGCTCCTGCTCAGGAAGCTGCGCCTGAGGGCGGCCGTGACAGCCGCCGCGAAGGGCGAGGCCGGCGCGCTGGCGGCGGCCAGCAGGATGCCAAACAACGGCCCGCCCGCGAACCAAACGCCAAGCCGGCCGGCGGAGGCAAAGCCGCCAAGGAACGGCCGGCGCAATCCCAGTCCGCTAAGCCCGCCAAGGCGCGGCCCGCCAAGAACGCTCCAGAGCAGCCGGCCGAAACGCCGGGCAAAGAGGCGCCATCCTCTCCTGAAATGGTTAATGAGGCCGCCGCCATGCTTCAAACGCTGATCGGATACATGGGCATGGAGGCCACGGTCAGCGGACGTGTCGACGACGAAGGCAGTATCCGGCTCGAGGTCGATTCTGAGGATTCCGCGCTGCTCATTGGCCGCAAAGGCCAGACGCTCGCCGCGCTGCAATACATTTTGAACCGGATTATGCACCGTGAGGAAGAGGGTGAGGTCGTCGAGCGGATCATCATTGATATCGAGGGATACCTAGAGCGTCGTAAGGCAACGCTCGAGGAAATGGCTCTCGAAATGGCGGGCAAGGTCAAGCAGACGGGCCGCCGTCAGCGGGTCAAACCCATGAGCGCCCAAGAACGGCGCATTGTTCATCTTGCGCTGCAGGACGACCCTGATATCAAGACTTTCAGCGTGGGCAACGCCGAGGCGCGCAGTGTGGTCATCGCGCCCGTCAATGAACAGAAGGATGGGACCGGCGGCGACAACCGGTCCAAGCGTGGCGGTGGACGCCGCGGCGGGCAACGCGGCCGCGGAGGCAAACGCCGTAATACGTCTAATCAGGGGCGGGGCCGGCAGAGCGCGGAGTGACTGCGCTGAGCCGCTTGGCCGGCTTCCTCAGGCCGGATTGTTCAGGAGCGCCGGATGCAAGCGCCTGAAGACACCATCGCCGCCATCTCTACGCCGCCCGGTGAAGGCGGGATTGGCATTGTGCGGTTGAGCGGCCCTAGGGCCATTTCTATCGTGCACAGCGTGTTCGTATCCTCGCGCAACCGCGACATACGCGATCGCAAGCATGGCCGCGTTTTTCACGGTGAGATCCGTGATGACGGGGAAAGCCTTGAAGAAGCGCTTGTTCACGTCATGCGCGCCCCACACAGCTACACCCGCGAAGACGTCGTTGAGATCAACTGCCATGGCGGCCGTGGCCCCCTCCAGGCTGTGCTCGAAGTCACTTTGAAGAATGGCGCGCGGCTCGCCGAACCCGGCGAATTCACCAAACGCGCCTTTCTCAGCGGCCGCATCGACCTCGTCCAGGCGGAGGCCGTCATCGACCGTATACGCGCACAGACGCGGGCCGGCCTCCGGGCCGCCGGCGCCGCCGCAAGCGGTGTGCTCTCACAGCGGCTTCACGCCATCAGCAACCAACTTATCGATATCCAGTCGCGCCTCGAGGCCGCCATCGATTTCGCCGAGGAGGATCTGCCCGAAACGGTTGGCGAAAGCTTGCGCGCGCAAGTAACCGATACGCTTGCCACCGTCGAGCAACTACTCGCCACCGCTCAAGCCGGCCGGCTTTACCGCGAGGGGGCGAGCGCCGCGATCGCGGGGCGGCCCAACGTGGGGAAGTCGAGCCTGTTCAACGCCTTGTTGCGCGATGCCCGGGCCATCGTGACGGCCGTGCCCGGAACGACACGGGACGTGCTCGAGGAAGTCATCACGATTCAAGGCGCGCCTGTGCGCCTTACCGATACGGCGGGACTCCACCGCGGCGTGGACGAGGTCGAGCAGATTGGCATCGAGCGGGCGCGGAACGCATTGAAGAATGCGGACATCGTGTTGCTAGTCATGGATGCGTCGCAGCCGCCGACTGATGAAGAACGCGCCCTTGCTGAAGAACTGGCGAGCTACCACACGCCGTTGGTTCTCGTGT
>PUMX01000054.1 GCA_003552485.1 Candidatus Hydrogenedentota bacterium | reverse complement strand
GTATCGCACGCGGCGCGAAATCGATTCGTTGTTCCGGGTCGCGCCCAAAACCGCCGCACTGCTCGACGAGGAGACGGGCGAAGAACGGATCACGCCGGTTGATGAGATTGTCGCCGGCAACCTGCTGCTCATTCGGCCCGGCGATGTGTTCCCTGTGGACGCGGTCCTAGTCAAAGGGGATACGGCTGCTGACGAGTCATCGCTCACCGGTGAAGCGCACCCCGTGGGGAAACAGCCGGGCGACCCGGTGTATAGCGGCACGGTGAACCTCTGGGGGGCCGTTGAAGCGCGGTGTCTGAATCCCGCGAGCCAGAGCGCCTTGCAAAAGATCATTCATCTCATTCACGAAGCGCGGCATATGCGCGCGCCCAGCCAACGGTTCACCGACAAGTTCGGCCCAAAATACACGCTCGGCGTGCTGGCCGCAACGACGGTGATGTTCTTTGTATGGTGGTTGGGCTTTGGCGTACAGCCGTTCCTCAACGTCACGGTCGATGGGCAGACCCAGTTCTCGGCGTTCTATCGGGCGATGACCCTGCTGGTAGTGGCGAGTCCATGCGCTTTAGTCCTCTCGATTCCCTCCGCGATTCTTGCCGCCATTGCATGGGGCGCGCGCAATGGCATTCTGTTCCGCGGCGGCGCAGCCATAGAAGAGTTGGCCGGCATCAATACCGTGGCGCTGGACAAGACGGGTACGCTCACCACGGGCGACCTGCGCGTGGTGGGCGTGGAGAGCTTTCCGCCGGGCCGGGAGCGCGACGTAGCGGAGTTGGCGTATACGGTCGAGCGGCGGGCCAACCACCCGATCGCCCGCGCGATTGTGCGTCACGGCGAGGCCGCGGGGCTTCGGCAGCGGGAGGTAGAGGAGTTCCGTTCTCTGACCGGCCAGGGCGTGCAAGCGAAAGTGGATGAACAGCATTGCCTACTGGGCCGGCGTGAGATTTTGTCCGAAGGACCACTGGCCGAATGGGCGGCGGCGCTGCCTGAGCCGGGGGTGGGGCTGTTCGAGGTATGGTTTGTGCATGGCGAGTTGCTGGGCCGCATTCTGCTTGAAGACCTGGTGCGCACGGAATCCGCCGGCGCGTTGAAGCGCCTTCGAGACGCCAAGTTGCGCGTGGTTATGCTCACAGGCGACCGTGTTGACGCCGCCAAGGCTATCGGTGAAAAGCTTGCGCTGGCCGAAGTTCGCGCCGGCCTGAGCCCGGAGGATAAAGTCAACGCCGTGAGTGATTTGCGTGACGGCGGGAAACGTGTGGCCATGGTGGGCGACGGCGTCAACGACGCTCCATGCCTTGCCGCGGCGGATGTCGCGGTGGCGATGGGAGCACGCGGAAGCGACGCCGCGCTCGAGCAAAGCGACGTCGTGTTAATGAACGACAAGATTGAGAATTTCTTCGAGGCCTTCTCGCTCAGCCAACGGGCCCGGCGCGTGATCCGCCAAAACATCACCGTCTCGCTCGCCACAATTGCCGTGATGGTCGGCGCGGCGGTATTCGGAATTGTGCCGATCACGATAGGCGTGCTCGCGCACGAGGGCTCCACGGTGGCCGTGTGCCTGAACAGCATGCGCCTGCTACGCGGCGCGCCGATTACCGCCGCTGACGTCTAAACGCAATACGCCCCGCCGTGGCTATGCCGCCAGGGCGGGGCGCGCAGTTGTGATAGTCGATCCCCAGAAAGATTAGTACAACAGCTCGGCCCAGCGTCCGCCGGCCTTAAGCTCGGTCTTGCGCCGCTCCCACTTATCCTCGGAGCCGGCGATGCGAGCGCCCGCCTGATCCAGCATCTCGGCCACATTTTGCTGACCGGCTACGTACACGTACGTATCGGGATCGCGCATCATGTTCCAGACTTCCTCGGCGTTATCTTCGATGGCCCTGTCGAGGGCGACCGGAGCGTCGAAGGCCGGCCGGGGGCTGACGGCTTCAAACGCCTTGAACGTTTCCTGGTCGTAGTAATGTGTTAGGTCGTCATTCTTATCGTTCACGTACAGCATATCAAGGCCAGTCTTGGCGCCGTGGAACAAACGCACTTTGCCTTTCCAGCCGCCATGGACGTCATAGATGTGCTTGATGAACGCACGAAACGGCGCGATGCCTGTACCCAATCCCACCATAAGTATGTTGGCGGTATCTTCGGGCGGCATGGCGAAGGGGCTCGGGTAGGGTCCGGCGAGCAACACCGTGTCGCCGGGGGAGCAATCGCAGAAATAGTTGGAAGCCACGCCCGGAAACCGGTCGCCGCTGATTTCGTCAATAAAAAAGCACCGTTTGACGCATACCGTGATAGTCGGCTTGCCGGTCTCACTCTTGCCGCCTTCGGCAATGGTGTAAAGCCGCATGTGATACTCGTTTCCGAATTCGTGTGGCCCTGGAACCAACAGGGCGATGCTCTGGCCGAGCTCATACGAGAAGTCGTCCTTGTCGATTTCCAGCGTTATCTCCCGGACCTCCTCCGTGGCGTCATCCGGCGTAATGCGCTCGTTGCTGAGCACTGTGGCGTAAAATGCTTCATTGATGTTGAAGTCTTGCAGGCGGACCATGGAATTCCCTCCAGAACGTTTCCAATTACCGGCGTGGGTAAGTTGACACTGGCGCAAATGAGTTGGGTGTAGCGTTGAGACCCTTCACTGACAGACGTACAAGATGGGCGGCAGAACAAGGCGTCGGCCCAACCCCTTCCCCATTTCGGACTTTTCTTGTCTCACGTCACGACTCCGCATTATAGAAGTCTCCCAGGCGCCTGTCAAAACGGAAACATGTCAATATGCATAAGCTGCGCCGGCGATGGTATACTCTTGCCGGCGTCCGAAGACTTGGAAGCGGGCTTGTGGGCGCTGAAGAAGCCCAAGTCAACTGCCGAAGGATCCAACCACGATCGTTTAGAATAGCGGTGGGCGGTCCCGCATGATCCGTGCGCGAGACTAGATGATTCTATGTATGCATGGCCCTTGACACGCCGGATCGCCCGCTCCGGAATGCGGCGAATCCAAGAGAGGTAAATCGTGAGTGATATTACATTTACGCCGATAGGCGGCGCCGCCGAGATCGGTGCGAATTGCTTTCTTATATCCCGCGGGAACAATGGCATCCTGCTCGACAGCGGCATTCATCCGAAAAAGGAAGGCCGGGAGGCGCTGCCCAAATTCGAGCTGCTCCAAAGCCCGCCTGAGGCCGTTGTCGTTTCGCACGGCCACATCGATCACTGCGGCAGCGTGCCGTTCCTGCTCCGCGAGTTTCCCGCCACGCCCTGTTACGCCACCCGGCCGACTGTGAGCATTATGGATCGCATGCTGCACAACAGCGTGTCGGTCATGACGACGCTGGGCAAGGAGCGCAACATTCCCGAGTATCCGCTATACACTCATAGCGACGTGGACTACGCCATTCGACAAAGCGCGGGAATGGAGTACGACCGGGAATTCCCCGTTTCGGCTCATTGCCCGTTTACAGCGAGTTTTCAGCACGCGGGCCACGTGCTGGGAAGCGCCGGTATCCTGCTGCGCGCCGAGGGGCATACTCTTTACTACACTGGCGACATCTGCCTGACGGACCAGGAGCTGCTGGGCGGACTCCAGATCATCGACATGGATGTCCACGTGGACACTTTGATCATCGAGTCCACCCGGGGCGCGCATCTCGATGACGAAGAACGCACCTTCACCAGCGAGATCCGCCGGTTTGCCGAAGAGGCGCGCAAAGTATTGGAGAAAGGCGGCGTTGTGCTGGTGCCCGCCTTCGCCCTGGGGCGCACGCAAGAGTTGCTAAACATCATTGATCGCTTGCAAGCCAACGGCGAATTGCCGCAAGTCCCTGTTTTCGCATCCGGACTGGGGCGGGCCATCTACGAAGTCTACGATAAGTATACGGATTACCTGCGGCCGGAGGTTTCGCTCAGCCCGCTGTATCAGTTCGAGCGCATCGGCGACGTATGGGACCCCAGAGTGACGCGGAACCTGCTGAAACAAGCGAGCATTGTCGTCGCCACATCGGGCATGCTGGTCGAAAATACGCCCTCGGCGATGATCGCCCAGGAGATGGTGCGCCACGAGCATCATGGCATCTTTTTCGTGGGTTATCTTGATCCGGATACACTGGGTTACAAACTGCTCCACGCCAATGTCGATGACAAGCTGGTATTCCAAACGGGCGGTAATGAAGTGGCCGTGAAGCTTCCCAACCGGCAAACGTTCCACTTCAGCGCCCATGCGCCCCGGGAAGATCTGCAGCACGTCATCGATAAGACGCAACCCACGAACGTCATCTTTGTCCACGGCGATCCCGACGCCATCGAATGGCTTAAAGCCAACTGCAACGGCGTGCCCAATAAATTCGCCCCGGATATTGGCGAGTCGGTCACCCTCCACGCGTGAAGCCTGAGGTTCCTATCCGATGGCCACTCGGCAATTGTCGATATTCCGGAAGGCTTTAGCCGCAACAGCGGTTGCGTTCGCCTTGTTTGTCCGGTTGTTGCCCTTGCCGGTGAGCCGGCGCCTGGGACGGGGGCTTGGCAGTTTGGGCTATCACTTCGTGCCCCGTCTCAAGCGCATCGGCAAGGCCAATCTTGACCACGCATATGGGGACGCCATTAGCCCCGAAGAAAAGCGCCGGATTCTCAAGGAGTCGGCGCAGAATATGACGGTGGTCGCCGTCGAGTTCATGCATATCCCGGCCATTGACCGCCGGTTTGTGGATACTCAGATCGAGATGGCGGGCCTCGAGCACGTGGATTCCTCTAAAGGCGCGCTTCTGGTCGGGGCGCATTACGGCAACTGGGAATGGATGGCGCCTGCCCTCGTAGCTCAAGGCTGGCGCCTCGCGGAGGTGGTGCGGCCTATGGAGCCGGCGTGGATGCACCGGTTCGTGGACCGCACGCGCCGCGGGAACGGCGTGCACACTATTGAACGGGATGGCGCGGGCCAGGAAATGCTTCGGCTCATGCGCGAGGGGTGGCTGGTCGGCGTACTCATCGACCAGAGTCCCAGAGCCAGTGCGGCGCCGGTACGGTTCTTTGACCAACCGTGCTGGAGCACAGTAGCCCCGGCTATCGCGGCGGCCCGCGCCCAAGTTCCCGTGCATGGTATTCGCATGCTCCGTCTCGAAGGCGCCGCGATAGCCGG
>PUMX01000189.1 GCA_003552485.1 Candidatus Hydrogenedentota bacterium | reverse complement strand
TGTTACGTGCCGGGGTCGTGTCGCGGGGAAGGTGGTGGGGGGAATAACATCTCCCTAAATCCCCCTTCGCAAGAAGGGACTTTTCCATCTCCTCTATCCCCGTCGAAGGTGGGACTTTGCTCGCCGCTGACCCCGCGTTGGCCGGCGGGACGCCGGCGGTGCAGGGAAGGGGGGGAATTCTTTGGTTTGCTGGGCGGTTTAACGCGGCGAGTGGGGCGGTCTACTTGGGCTTTGGCGCAAGAATGTGTATAGTAAGGGCTCAACCCAACCTTGGCGTAATGCCCCCCTTGGACAGCAACCAGAAGGAGATACCTATGCCCGCAGGCAAACGATTCAAGATTACGTGTGTAGGCGCCGGAAACGTGGGCGCCGCGGTTGTGCAGTATTGCGCCGAGATGGATCTCGGCGACATCATTCTCACGGACATTGTTGAGGGGCTGCCCCAAGGCAAGGCGCTCGACCTCACGCAGGCGGCGCCGATTCGCGGATACAACAGCGTGGTGACCGGCACGAACGAGTACAAGGACATCGAAGGAAGCGACATCGTGGTGATCACGGCCGGGCTCCCGCGCAAACCGGGGATGAGCCGGCTGGACTTGCTCGAGAAGAACGCCAACATCATGGCCGAGATCTGCCAGAACGTTGTGAAATACGCGCCGGACAGCATCGTCATCGTCGTGACGAATCCGCTCGACGTCATGGTCTACACCGCATTCAAGAAACTCGGCTTCCCGCCCGAACGGGTCATCGGCATGGCCGGCTGTCTCGACAGCGCCCGGATGCGCGCCTTTGTGGCCATGGAGCTGAACACGAGCATGAAGAACGTCGACACCATGGTGCTTGGCTCGCATGGCGACGATATGGTGCCGCTGCCGCAGTACACGACGGTATCGGGCATTCCCATCACGCGTCTGATGCCGCAGGATCGCATCGACGCCATCGTCGAGCGCACGCGCAAGGGCGGCGGCGAGATTGTGTCGCTGTTGAAGACGGGCAGCGCATACTATGCGCCGGCGGCCAGCTCGGCGCGCATGGTCGAGTCAATCATCCGCGATGAACGCCAGTTGTTGCCGTGTTCGGCCTATCTTACCGGTCAATACGGGCTGGACGATGTGTACATTGGCGTGCCGGTGCGGCTGGGCAAGGAAGGCGTCGAGGAGATCGTCGAGTTGAAGCTCGCCGACGAAGAGTTGCAGGCGCTGCACAAGTCCGCCGAAGAAGTGCGCACGGGCATCAAGGGCTTACAGGATATGAACCTCTTGTAAGCGGCCCGCCGGAATCGTCCCTGTTCCTCGAGGCGTCTCCCGCTGGCGCACCAGCGGGGGACGCCGCTTTCGTGCCGGTCGTTTTGATCTTCTGGGGGCGAGTAGGCAACATAGGGGCGGTTGGGCCGCCTCGCGCCGGGGGCGGAGGCCGGTTGTTCGAAACCGTATTCCACAACAACCCGGGGGGAATTGTCATGAAATCGGCTGGACTGGTTGTAATCACCGCCGCGCTCTGTCTCGGATTCACCGCGATCTATGACGAGGACGAAGTCCCGGACTACACGTTGCCGGACCCGCTTGTGACGGAGGATGGCGAGCCCGTGACCGACGCGGAGATGTGGCGGGACGTTCGCCGGCCCGAGATCGCCGCGCTGTTCGAGGAGCACGTCTACGGCGAGTGGTTGCCTGAGCCGCCGTATATGCGTTTTCAAGTTGTGGACGAGGACCCCGATGCGCTGGACGGTCTGGCTACGCGGCGCCAGGTGGTCATCCATCTGTCCGAAGAACGCGACCGGCCCGCGATTGAGTTGCTGCTGTATACACCGAACGACGTGGACGGTCCCGCGCCGGGATTCCTCTATCTCGCGTTCTGGGGTAATCAGACCATGCACACCGACCCGGCGATCCGTGTGTCGACGCGCTGGATGCGCGGGCACGGCGAGGGCGTTGAGGACAATATCGCCACGCTGGCGTCGCGGGGCGCGCGCATGGAGACTGTGCCCGTCGAGACCATTCTCGAACGCGGCTACGCCATTGCGACCTTCTATTATGGCGACGCCGCGCCTGATGATTACGATCGCTATCGGCGCGAAATCCTTTCGCTGTTTCTGGACGAGGACGAAGAACGCCCCGATGACCATACGGGCGCAATCGGCGCATGGGCCTGGGGGTTGAGCCGTTGTCTGGATTATCTGGAAACCGTCGACGCTGTGGATCACGAGCAAGTGGCTGTGCTCGGGCATTCGCGGCTGGGCAAGACCGCGCTGTGGGCGGGCGCCATGGATGAACGCTTCGGCATGGTCATCAGCAACAACTCGGGATGCGGCGGCGCGGCGCTGTCACGGCGCCGATTCGGCGAACGGGTTGTGCGGATTAACGACAGCTGTCCGCACTGGTTCTGCCGCAACTTCCGGCAATACAACGAACGCGAAGACGAATTGCCGGTGGACCAACACATGCTCGTGGCCCTTGCCGCGCCCAGGCCCGTGTACGTCGCCAGCGCGACCGAAGATAGGTGGGCCGATCCCAAAGGCGAGTTTCTGGCCGCGTATCACGCCGGGCCCGTTTATGAACTGTTGGGCGAGGAACCGCTGCCCGTGGACGAAATGCCCGAGCCCGGCGTCGGCGCGCACGGGACGGCCGGCTACCATATACGCGAGGGTAGCCACGCGCTCACGGAAATGGATTGGGGGATGTACCTGGATTTTGCCGACAAACACTTCACCCGCTAATTGCGCCCGGCGCGCGGGCGGGATAGAATACGGTCCACCATGTCTTTGACGTTAGAAGCATTTGCGGAACATAACGGCCCGGCGGCGGGCCGGCGGTTGACCGGCTTGTACAGCCGGACGTTCATCGTGTATCTGCTGGGCATGGTGTTGATGTGGGTGGTCGGCCTCGAAGCGCTATTCTATCACCCCACCCCGTTTTATGCGCTGTACGACCCCGTCTTTCCCACTCTGCTGACCCCTGCCTTTCTCGTGGCGCTGTTCCTCGGCGTGTACGTGGGGTTTGGCGCGTCATTCGTCTACCTTCGCAGCAGCGAACGGCCGCCGAGCCGTCTGACTGTCACGGCGGTTATCGTGTATGGCGCGGCTGTGCTCGCCGCAATGATCGCGGACGCCGCCCGGGCCGATGAGGGCATGCTGGCGGGGCTTCTCGGCCATTGGGAGCTGCTGCGCTGGCATCTGCTGGCGTTGCTTGTCTTCACGGCGTTCTTTGGACTGTTGCTGACCGTGCTTCCGCGCTACGAGTCGCTGACTCTTGAACTCCCCCCTAAACCCACGGCGGCTGTGCTCGCGTTGATCATGCTGTTCCTCTTCTTGTTCTCAGGATCCATCGCGATGATCCGCGGCGGTCCCGACGGAATCAGTGAAGCCTACGAACGGCGCGACGCCGAATTTGTGGGCGACATCGGCCTTGGCGGTAGTATCCGGGGACTGTTCAGCGATTACGAGGAGCTCCACCAGCACCTGTCGATGCACGGGAAGGTGCATCCGCCCGGCCCGACCGCGTTGCTTTGGATCATGTCCTACGTCGCCGGACGCGGCCCGCTTGGCTTGTCGCTGGCCACGATGGCGTTCGGCAGCCTGGCGATTATTCCGTTGTACCTTTTCGCCCGCGATCTCGGCAATCAACGCATCGCGTTCACTGCCTGCCTGATCTACGCCGTCGTTCCCACGATCGTGCTATTCACGGCGACAAGCGCGAACACCCTCTTCATGCCGTTCACCATTACCACGCTGTTTCTGTTCTGGCGCGCGTTATACCAGTGTTCCGCCGTATACGCCATCACGGCGGGCGTCTCCTATGCGCTGATGTCGCTCCTGTCGTTCTCGCTAATCGGCGTGGGCGCATTCTTCGGCATCGTTGGCCTGTGGGCGCTTACGCGCAGGCATCTGCGGTTTTCCGTGGTTCAGACCGCCGCCCTGATGCTGTTGGCCTTCCTCGGCTTTCACGCGCTTGTCTGGTGGTGGAGCGGATTCGACATGATCGCCGCGTTTCAAATGGCGAAAGTCCACTTCGACTTCGACCAGGCGCAGTTGCAGGAACTTTCACCACGGTATCCCGCTTGGGCGTGGCGCATTCTAAACCCGCTGGCCTGGTTCTACTTCGCGGGCATCCCCGTCTCGCTGCTGTTCATCTGGCGCCTATTCGCCCGTTTGCCTTCGGCGCACTACTTCGGCGTATCCCGCGAAGCCGGAACGCGCGGCCTCTATGTCGTGTTTTTCCTGACCCTGCTGGCGCTGAACTTCCTCTACTTGGGCCGCGGCGAAGGCGAACGCTCGGCCATGCACATCATCCCGTTTCTTGTGATTCCGGCCGCGTTCGCCATCGACCACCTGAGCCGCTCAGCCCGGTCATACGCGCCTTTGGCCGCCACACTGGCGTTCCTCGCATTCCAGTGCTGGTTTACCGAATCCTACTTCTACACGTATTGGTAGACCGCCATGTGGACCGGGAAGAGAGTGTCCGTGGTTTTCCCCACGTACAACGAGAAAGACTCGATTCGCGCCGCCGTCAAGGACTTTTTCGCCTCCGGCTACGTCGACGAGATCGTGGTGGTCAACAACAACGCCGCC
Organism: Candidatus Hydrogenedentota bacterium; assembly: GCA_003552485.1. Classification (GTDB taxonomy): domain Bacteria; phylum Hydrogenedentota; class Hydrogenedentia; order Hydrogenedentales; family SLHB01; genus PUMX01. Next base: position 580 of record PUMX01000189.1, on the reverse strand, counting down.
GCCGGCACCGACGAAGAAGTGGCGGATACCGGCGCGCGCCTCGTTCACGAATCCCAACAAGGTTACGGTTACGCGCTTCAACGCGGCATGGCCGAGGCTAACGGCGACCTCATTATCCTCGCCGAACCCGACGGCACCTTCTCCGGCCGCGACGTCACCAAATTGCTTGCCTATTCCGAAGACGTGCCCGTCGTGTTCGGCACACGCACACAGCGCGAGTTCGTTTGGGAAGGGGCGAACATGGGCTTCTTCCTAAAATGGGGCAACTGGGCCGTCGCCAAGATGGTCGAGTTACTGTTCAACACCACGCTGCTAACCGACGTCGGCTGCACCATGCGCCTGCTCAGCAGAGAAGCGCGCGATCACCTGGCCCCGCACTTTACCGTCGGCGGCTCCCACTTCGGCCCAGAAATTCTCCTATTAACGGTAGTCGCCCGCATTCCGTTCATCGAGATACCCGTCAACTACGGACAACGCGTCGGCGAATCCTCCGTAACCGGCAGCAAATGGAAGGCGTTTGGGTTGGGCGTCACCATGATTGCTATGATTCTGCGTTGCCGGGTCATAACCTGGCTCGGCC
>PUMX01000522.1 GCA_003552485.1 Candidatus Hydrogenedentota bacterium | reverse complement strand
TGGGCGGTACTGGACTTGAACCAGTGACCCCATGCATGTCAAGCATGTACTCTAACCACCTGAGCTAACCGCCCACTGGTTGCTTCACGACGAACAATAGCAGAAACGCCGGTGCGTGTCAAGGCCCCAGCCATGCAAGCTCAGCGGTAAGCAGGGTGTGATTCCAAGTTAAAGCGCGCCGAGTTATTGGCTTTGTCTTCCGAGGGCCAGTACATGCGGAGGGCCAACCGACACGGCGAATTCCATCAAACAGTCAGTGTCTCATAGCCGTCTCAAGCTCTTATGAAGCTTTATTAGTCTGCAATCCCGACTGGTTCGTTGACCGATTGCCGGCACGCGGCGTGAATAGGGAGGGGGGGGAAGAACCGCACGCGCGTTTGGTTGTCATGAAACGGATGTGTAATCCTGTGCGACGTCATTGAACGGTCCGGAAATCACAAGGAAGGAAATCGGCCATGAATTCAATTATCGATCCGGCTATCGAGACGTACGCGCGCGAACACTCGATGCCGGAAAGCGATGTGCTGCGCGAGCTCTCGGACGAGACGTACCGGACCATGGAGTCGCCACAGATGGTGGTGGGCCGGGTACAGGGCGGCCTGTTGCGGTTGCTTGTAAGCGTCAGCGGCGCGCGGCGTGTTCTCGAACTCGGCGCGTTCACCGGCTATAGTGCGCTGGCCATGGCCGAGGGCCTGCCGGACGATGGCGAACTGATTACCTGCGACATGAATGCGGAAAGCACTGAGATGGCGCAACGGTATTGGGATCGCAGCCTTCATGGCGCGAAGATCATGTTGAAGCTTGGCCATGCGCTGGAGACGATTGACACGCTTGAGGGCCCCTTCGACCTAGTGTTCATAGACGCGGACAAGGAAAACTATACGGCGTATTGGGAAAAGGTTCTCCCGCTTGTTCGCAGCGGCGGGTTGATTCTTGTGGACAATGTGCTCTGGAAAGGCCGCATCCTCGCGCCAGTCTCCACGCTCGATCATGCAGTGGACGCCTTCAATAAACACGTGGCGAAAGACGAGCGCGTCGAAGCCATCATGCTCACCGTGCGTGACGGCGTCACCGTCGCCCGGAAGAAGTAGCAAAGAGGGCGCGTTGTTTGGGGCGGGCCAAACTAGTTCGGGGCCGATTGCCGACTGAAGAAATCCCAAATGACTGCGCTGGCGTCTATTTCGTGTGAAACGCGGCCCAACAGGCGTTCCGGCCAGAAAGAGTGCGGCTGGCCGGGCCACGTGTGCCCGCCACCCATGACGTTGTAGAACCAAACTGCCGCGCCGTCCATGCAATCCTCGAACCGCTCGACGCGCACGCGAGTGCCGTCATCCGGCGCTGTCTCGGGCAATAACTCCACCCGCGGATCGAGTTCACATCCATTTCGATTAACCCAGACCGCCACGGTATCCGGCGCGGATAGAAACACCTCGGATTCGCCGAACCGGGCGTGCGCTTCGCCGCCTTCGAAGGGAACAAAGGGGTCTTCGTCGCCATGGATAAGAAGAAATGGCAACGGCGGTCCAGCCGAGCATAGAAGCTCCAGATCAAGTGGCATGGTGGCCATAACCGCAGCGGCGCCAGCGAACAATTCGGGGTGTTCACAGACCAGCCGCATGGTCATGAATGCTCCGTTAGAGGCGCCGGCAACGTAGATGCGCACGGGGTCAATGGCGTAGTCCTGTTGTAACTGGTCAATGAGCGATGTCAGAAAACCTAGATCCGCACCGCGCAGAACGCGGGGGCCGCTGACGTCTTCAGGGCTACGGTAATTCCAACGCCGCAGAATGCCATCTGGATACGCCACGATGAACCCGGATTCCTCGGCTATCCCGTCGAACCCCGTCATGCGCGCAAATGATTCGCCGCTGCCTGTAAAGGGATGCAAAGCGAGGAGGAGGGGAACAGCTTCTTTGGCTGTGTAGCCCGACGGAACGTAAACACGATAGGTGCGCGTCCTGCCGTCATGGTCCATGGTCTCCCGCACAACGCCCGGGGTATGAGGACAGGCGGCGAGAAGGAGGGGAAGCGTCGCTGCGATAAGCCAGCGACCCACACAGTGGAAGGAGCGCGAATAACACATCGTCGTCGATTCCTCACGTGGCGTTTCGACTAAGTGAACACCCGATTGTTAATTGTATTCCCGGGCTGGATGAGCCGCAGCCAATCACCAAATGGCCTTCGGCAAAGCCTGGTCATGCGGTGCGCCGTTTGCTCTCAAGATAGGGCATCACACAAGTCAGCTTCCAGTGAAGCGCAACGGCCCCATAAACAAGCCGAAAACATCCCCGTGCTCATTGACAACATAGACAACGAACCGGCTTAGATAAATCAGCATCCCGAACAGCAACCACAGCGCGACGAGTCCTAGGCCGGCGAGGTACAGTCCACGTTTCAGCCAAGCCATACGCCTCACGCTCCCACGGCTGCAACCGCTTCCAATGCGGCGTCGTGCAGCTTGCCGTTGCTGGCCAGCACGCCGCGGTTGTTGGCCAGTGTTCTTCCAGCGCCGAAATCGAGCGGACGGCCTTCGATGTCGCTGATCCGTCCCCCGGCTTCCTCAACCAAGAGGGAACCAGCGGCCTGATCCCAAATCTTCTCGCGATAGTCCGGTTTCGAGGGCGAGAGCAGGCGGAACAGCAAATCGCCGCTGCCTGCCGCCAACGCGCCATACTTGGCCTGACTATCCATTTGGACCGGCTCGGCGTCGTTCCCCATCTGCGCGAGAATATGGTCCAATAGCCCGACATTCGTGTGGCCGGACTCGACGGAGCGCAAGACGCGCGCTTCGGTGGGATCTGCTATTTCCGAAACGTGAAGCTGTTTGGGGGTCACAGCCGCATCTTCGAGAGCCAGCACCCACGCGCCGTGTCCGCGCACGGCCGCCATCAAGGAACCGCCTCCGCCGTAATCGGGCTTGCCGTCGGCGGCCAAGTTCGGACACCCCAGCACGCCGATCTGCGGCCGTCCATCCCGAATGAGGGCGAGTGCGACCACGTATTGCTCACCACGCAGGAAGCCTTTCGTGCCGTCGATGGGATCAATGGTCCAGAATCGTTTCGCCGGCTGGGCCGCGCCGCGGTCGATCCAGTCGCACACCTTGGTTGGGGTGGCGTCCGTCACCACGCGTCCAGCATACCTCACCACGAGATCCAACATGGCTTCGTTGCTGGACTCCTTGAGCGGATCGGCGCTTTCCTCGCCCACCAGCACATCGTGCGGAAACACACGTTCAAGCATGCATCCCGTCACACATTGCGCCGCGAAATCGGCAACGGTGACCGGAGACCGGTCGTCCTTCGTTAAGGCGGGCTCAACGAGTTCCTGTTGAATCGCGCGCACCAGGCCCGCCGCCTGCCGTACGGTTTCCAAAGCGAACTGGAGTTCGGTGTTTTGCCAGTCAATTGCCATAGAATGTCAAAACCTTTGTATTTTGCGGGATCGCGCCCAAGTCCAACGGGAATGATATTGAACCGCGCCGCATGGCCACCGTCTGTCGCCCTACTCGCGCGCGGCGCCTTCGCGTTGGGCGAACAAGATGGCGCAAAAGGCGAACACGACGATGGCGTACAGCAGATTCTCCGCGATAACACCCGCGAAAAACCCGCGGGGAGCGTCTATGTAATGCTGCATCACCCACTGGGTATAAAAGTCGTTGGGCAGCCGGGCGGGGAACAGATAGTAGAGGACTTCATTGAGAATTCCAAACCAGCGTGGTTCAGCGTCAAAGCCTAGTTTGAACAAGGTGGGGTCCGCGAAGCAGACGACCAGCGTAAGCGCGCCGGCCACCACGGGCGACAACAGGCTGCCCAAGGCGACGCCCAACCCGCTGGCGGTCGCGATGCGCACGGCGAAATCGGCCAGTCGATACCAGACGAAGTTGGTGTACGCATCACCAAACGCGGTGTGAATGGTCATGTTGTAGTAGGTTATAAGCGCCGCGAGCGCAAGGGCGGCGAAGGCAAGCAGCATGAGTTGCACCATTAGCAGACCGAGCCACTTGCCCAGCAGGAATTGCCAGTGTTGCACGGGCCGCGCCAACACGGGCAGCGCGGTGCGGGTGCGGAACTCGCCGGCAACACTGGTGCAGCCCAGGAACGCCCCAAGAAACACGAGCACGTTGACCCACACACCCATGCCTTGCTCGACCATCATCGTCACAGTGGTCACAGCGGCTTGGGGCGCTTCATCTGAGGTCTGCGAGAGAACCTCGCGATGCAACCCATAAACCGCCGCGCCCATCACAAGGGCAAACAGCACAAAGAGTATCATTACCCTACGAGACAGGATCTCCAGCCAAGTATTCCACGCCAAAGCCAGAACCTTAATCATCCCGCGGCCGCTCCATATATTCCATATACAGATCTTCGAGCGACGATCCGCGCGGCGTCACTGTGCCAATCGGCGCGCCGGTTTCGAGAAGCACACGTAACAGACGCTGCTTTTGTTCCGCCGAGACCGTCAGAATACATTCGCCGCCCGAGCTTTCGCTGGCTTCGCAATCGAACTCCGCCAGCCGGCTCAGCAGGGTCGCGGGCAGCCGGTTCACTGAAACATCCCATTGCCGCACGGTCTGCCGGAGCGAATCCATGCCACTCTCATGGATGACCCGGCCCTGTTTCATGATCAGCACGCGGTCGCTGAGCCGCTCAATATCCGATAGGATATGACTGCTAAGAAACACGCTCGCGCCTCGGGCCTTTTCCTCGGCGATTATGTCCGCGACAGTCTTGCGTCCTTCCGGATCGAGGCCCGTCGTGGGCTCGTCAAGAATCAGCAAGTCCGGCTGGTGTAGCAAGGCCTGCGCGAGACCGAGCCGTTGCGTCATGCCTTTGCTGAATGTTCCAACGCGGCGCTTCGCATGAGGTTTCATCCCAACGCGCTCCAACTGGGCGGGGACAGCTTGGCGAAGTTGCTCAACGCTCATGCCGGACAAGCGGCCATACAGCCACATGACCGATTCAGCGGTGCGAAACGGATAGGACGCAAAGATTTCGGACTGGTACCCGATGCGCTCACGCGTCTCGGGTAGTCCCGGATGCTTACCAAAAACCGACACGGCGCCGCGAGAAGGCTTAAGCAGGCCAAGAATAGCGTATATGGTCGTAGTCTTGCCTGCGCCATTCGGTCCGATGATCGCCGTCCACTGCC
>PUMX01000015.1 GCA_003552485.1 Candidatus Hydrogenedentota bacterium | reverse complement strand
GAGTTGGATCGACCTCGGCTTCGGCGAACAAGTCCCACATAAGCTCGCCGGTGGCCGCATACGTAGCGTCTGAGACGTTGTAATGGCCGCAAGGGGTTTCTTCAATGTGATGATCCAACACGACGATCCGGTGATCGCGCCTGATATGAGAGGCGACGGCGCCGATGCGATCAAGCCTGCCTGTATCCACAATAACGGCCGTATCAAACTCCGGCATATCCGCCGAGGGTTGGTTGATTCGCTCAGCGCCGGCCATCCACTCGTACTGGTGAGGAACCCCATCCTGATTAACCAGGTGAATGGCATCCTTGCCCAAGCCGCGCAACAGATGATACGTGGCGACCATGCTGCCGATGGCGTCGCCGTCAGGGTGTACATGGCTGGTGATAAGGAACGAGCCGGCCTGGCGCAGGAAGCTTAGGGCCTCGCGGAGGCTATTGTTGTTCATCGTCCTCCGCGTCGTTCTCATGCAGTTCGCGAAACACTTCTTCGAGATGGAACACGCGGTCAAGGGTCTCGTCCTTGAAGAAGCGGATCTCGGGGGTGTAACGCAGCCGGAGTTTCTTGCCGATTTCCCGGCGCACCCATCCCTGCGAACGCCGCAGGCCCGCCATCGAGTCCCGTTGGGCGGTATCGCTCCCGTACAGGCTTACATACACGTTGGCGTAGCGCAGATCCTTTGACATGCGGACATCCATGACCGAAACGAAGCCAATCCGCGGATCCTTCATGCCCTGTTGCATGAGCTGCGCAATCTCCTGACGGATCAATTCACCGACCCGTTTTGGGCGCCCTTCTTGCATTAGTACATCTCGATTTCGTGGTCTACCAGTTCGGCTTGGGCATTGGTTTCGGCGAAACGTACGATGCTTTCCAATTGGTCCTGCACTTGTCTAACCTCGCCCGCCACAACCGCGACGCCGAGCTGGGCGCGGGCCCATAAATCCTGGTATTCCGTTTCGGCTACCGAGCAGTTATAACGGTTGCGCAACAACTGCTTGAGACTATTCATAATACGCCGTTTTTCTTTAAGGGAACGGCATCCGGGTATGAGAAAATTCAACTCAACTACCCCAACAATCACCAGTGGCGCCTTTCTCCACACGGCGACGCTGCGGGCGAATCGCCGCCTTTGCCTGTGGTCAATAACGCAGCCACGCCTTCCTTACGAGGTCGAATGGGTTACGCAAGCGTCTTTGCGATTGCCTCTTGCCGGTAGGCCTCGATGATGTCGCCCACTTTGATATCTTCGAAGCGCTCAAGCTTGATGCCGCACTCGTAGCCCGAGGAGACCGACTTGACATCGTCCTTCACCCGTTTAAGCGAGTTGATTTTGCCCTCGTATATGACGACATCGTCGCGGATGACGCGGGCCAAGCTGTTCCTATTCACTTCGCCGTCACGCACGTAACAGCCGGCAATGTTGCCCAAGCCGGAGGCCCGGAACACTTGGCGGATTTCGGCGTGGCCCGTGACAACCTCTCGGGTCTCGGGCTCGAGCATGCCCTCCAGCGCCTTGCGCACATCCTCGACGGCTTCGTAGATGACGCGGTAGGTGCGGATATCCACGCCCTCCTGTTCGGCCAGGCGCGCCGCCTTGGCGTTGGCGGCAACGTGAAAGCCGATAATGACCGCTTCGCTTGCGCTGGCGAGAAGCACGTCCGATTCGTTTACGCCGCCCACACCTGTGTGGACGAGCTGCACGCGCACTTCTTCATTGCCTAGCTTGAGCAGGCTCGAACTCAACACGTCTACAGAGCCCTGAACGTCGGCCTTGAGCACCACGTTCAGTTCGCGCTTTTCGCCGGCGGCAAGTTGGGATTGAAGATCCTCGAGTGTGATGCGGCGCACCGCTTCGCCCAACTTCTTGCGGTTGAGCGCGCGCCGTTTTTCGGCAATGTTGCGGGCGATCCGCTCTTCTTCAACAACCACAAACTGGTCGCCGGCGTCGGGCGGCGTGTCAAAGCCGGCCACCACCACCGGGGTCGAGGGTCCTGCCTGTTCCACCGCTTCATTGCGCGAGTTGAACATGGCTCGAACACGCCCGTACGCCTGACCGGCGAGAAACTCGTCGCCGGTGCGCAATGTGCCGGATTGCACGAGCACCCACGCAACAGGGCCTTGGCCGCGGCTGATCTCGGATTCGATGATGCTTCCCCGAGCTCTCTTGTTGGGGTTGGCCTTTAGTTCAAGCAGTTCAGCCTCGAGCGCCAGCATGTCGATGAGCTCCTGGACGCCGTCGCCGGTCTTGGCGGAAATGTCCCGTATGATCGTCTTGCCGCCCCAAGCTTCATCCACGAGTTCATAACGGGTAAGTTCCTGTCGAATCTTTTCGGGCTCGGCGTTGGGTTTGTCGCATTTGTTGACGGCCACGACAATCGGCACCTCGGCGGCGCGCGCGTGGTCAATAGCCTCCACAGTCTGCGGCATGACCCCGTCATCGGCGGCCACGACCAAGATAACGACATCCGTGCATTGGGCGCCACGGGCGCGCATCTGGGTGAACGCTTCATGGCCGGGCGTGTCGAGGAACACCACGCGGCCTTTGTCTGTCTTGACGTCGTACGCCGCGATGTGTTGTGTAATGCCGCCCGCCTCGCCCTCGGCCACGTTGGCTGCGCGCAAGCGGTCGAGCAACGAAGTCTTGCCATGGTCGACGTGGCCCATAACGGTAACCACCGGCGCTCTCTGCTCGAGTTCGGCGGGGTCGTCGGGCGTTTCGCGCAGAAGCTCCTCCTCTTCGGGGATGACCGCGCGCACTTCAACATCGTAGGCGTCGGCCAACGTGCGCAGCATGTCGAAGTCGAGCGCCTGGTTCTTGGTGGCTAGCACCTCGTATTCCATGAGTTGAAGGATAATGTCATTGACGGGCTCATCAATCGCGTTGGCGAATTCCTCGACCGTCATCGAATCCTCGACCTCGATCACTTGACGCTGCTGCATCTGGCTGTCATCCCCGGCCCCGGCGCCATCGGAATCCCGCCGCCGTTTCCGTTTCTTGCGTCCAGTGCTCATGGCGCCGCTTTGGTATTCCTTTACCGCCTGCGCGGCGCTGCGGCGCAGGGCTTCTTCCTGACGCTGTTTTTCTATCTTCTTCTGCCGCTTCCTGGCCGTCTTACCCGACGGTTTGCCTTTGCTCGTGCTCGGCGCCGAGGGGGCGCGTTGACCGCGCTGAGCGCGTTCGGCGGCTTTTCGTTTCACTTCAGCGACTACTGCGGGATCAGGGCGCACGTTTGATCGGGTGGCCCGTTGCCGCATCTGGCGCTCTTCTTCCTCCTCCGCCTGGCGTTCGGCTTCGGCGAGGACTGTGGGCGCCTCTTCTTCCTCCTGGGCAGCAGTATCTTCCTCAGGAGGCGTCTCAGGGATCTCAACCTCGTGGCTATCAACAGAAGACCCATCCGCCCGAACAACTTCGACGGCCCGGTCGGCATGCTCGATTGCCCGGCCGATCATTAGGCCGGAATCTTCGGTCTCCTCTTCTTTCTTCTTCTTCTTCGGCTTGGCGGGCTGTTTCTTATCTTTGGCTTTCTCCGCCTTCTCCGCCTCGTCCGTCTTCTCCGGCTTGGTATCCTGTGGAGCCGCCTCAGGCTTTTCCGCCGGCTTCGTCTCAGACGCTTCCGTAGTGGGCTCCAGAATCTCCGCGCCGGTGTCCGCGGCGGCGGCGGACTGCTCGTCCGGCGGAAGGATTTCAGCCGTCACTGAAGCAGCCTCGTCTTCGGTCTCTTCAGCCGCCGGTTTGGCCTTCTTCTTGCCAGCGGCTTTCTTCTTAGCGGGCGCTTTCTTCTTAGCGGGCGCTTTCTTCTTAGCAGCCGGTTTCTTCTTGGCGGCTGCCTTAGCTTTGCGTTTTGCGGCCGCTTTCTTGGCCGCCTGCTGCAAACGTTCGGTGCGCTTCTTTTCCTTCTCGAACTGTGCTTCGCGGTCTTTCTTTATCCGGTCGGCCACGGCGGGATCGTCGTCAAGATCAATCAAGATGTCGCACTGCTCATCCGTGATCTCGGAGTCAGTCCCCTCGATCTCGAAGTGCATATAGCGCAACTTCTCGACAGCCTCTTCGGCGGTCATGTCAAGTCGCTCAGCCAGGCTGGCCACAGTTTGCATGTATCTGCTACCTCCAATAGCTCACTATTTGACCGGGAAAGAAAAACTGGGCTGGGAAGCTCAGGTCTCGCTCGAATCCGGTGGGAGCGCTTCCACATCGGGCTGTTCCGCCGGTTCATCTTCCGGAGTAAAGAAGCGCGAAGCTTCGCTTTCGGGTTGTTCGACCGGTTCGGGCGTCTCCCCGGAAATGTCAGCCACGTTCTTTATGTCAATGTTCCATCCCAGCAGTTTCGAAGCCAGCCGCGCGTTCTGCCCTCGTTTGCCAATAGCCAGCGAAAGCTGATCCTGCGGCACGATAACCAGAATCGCGCGATTCTCCTCATCAATTGAGATATCCAGAATGTCCGCCGGATTCAATGCATTGGCGCAAAACTCAGCGGGATCTTGACTCCACCGCACAATATCGATCTTCTCGCCGCGCAACTCTTCCACGATGGCGCGCACCCGCGCGCCCCGCATACCAACACATGCGCCAACGGCGTCGACGTTGGGGTCATTGGAGTTCACCGCAATCTTGGTGCGGCTGCCGGCTTCCCGGGCAATGCCCTTGATTTCGACTGTGCCGTCGTAGATCTCTGGCGCTTCGAGAAAGAAGAGTTCGCGGACCAGTTCGCCGGTGCTGCGCGACAGGATAACCTGCGGACCCCGCGATGTCTTTTCCACGTCGAGCAGATAAGCGCGTATGCGGTCACCTGGTTTGTAAGATTCCCGGGGCGACTGCTCGCGTAGCGGCAAGATGGCCTCGGCTCGGCCGATCGACACAATAATGTTGCCGTGGCTGAGGCGTTTCACCTCGCCAGTCACTAATTCTCCCTGACGTTGATGGAATTCGTCAAATACTTGATCCCGCTCGGCGTCTTTCAGTTTCTGGATGATTACCTGCCGGGCGGTCTGAGCGGCGATACGTCCAAAGTCCTTGGGATGGGTCGGCACCTTGAGACGGGCGCCAACGGTCGCTTCAGGATTCAGATCCTTGGCGTCGGCCAATAGAATATCACGCGCCGGATCCTTGATTTCCTCAACGACCGTGCGAATTTCGAAAACCTTGAACTCAAGGGTCTTGG
>PUMX01000547.1 GCA_003552485.1 Candidatus Hydrogenedentota bacterium | reverse complement strand
CCATGCGCTCGATGCGGTTCTCGAAATGCTCGAAGCGCATCATCGCCTCTGAGGTGTCCACCTTGCGGATTCCCTCCTCGGCGCGCTTCTTCCGGTTCGCGTGAATATGCCGCTGCACCAGCAACCGTTGCCGTTCGCGGGCCGTGCTCAGCTTATCCTCGAGCTTCTGAATGTCCGATTGATACTGCGCGACAAGGTTGTCACACTGTTCGAGTTCCTTCTGCAAGCTGGCGATCTTGTCTTTGTAGCGCCGCTTTTCCATCAAAGCCTCGCGGGCCAGATCCTCGCGGCCCTTGTCCACCGCCAGTTGCGCCTTGTCCGCCCATTCGTTCGCGCGCTTTTCGGCCGCGTCAAGTTCGCGCTGGATGCGCTTCTTGGTGGCCATGGCGCCGGCGCACGACGCCTTGATCTCGACGAGCGTGTCTTCCATCTCGCGGATCATCAGCTTGACCATCTTCTCGGGATCCTCGGCCTTGTCGAGCATCGCGTTGATGTTGCTGCTGATGATGTCGCTCATCCGTGAAAAGATACCCATTGCTTCATCCTCCTTTATCTATTGGATTGCAAGCATTAGCAAGATGATAAGAAGTGGCAACCCGACAACGAATCCTACAAGCCAAAACACACCCGCAGTCTTGCCGAGATTGACCGTCCACCCCAGCGCGGGGATTTGTTTGGGTACCCATGTGCGGGTATCCTTCTTGCTGAAGTAAACGGAAAGCCACTTCGGTCCGGTCCAGTTGTCCGGATTTTCCCATTCGGCTCGGTTTATTTCGTTCTGTTCCATGGCTTTCTGCTCTCATCGAACATACATCTGAGTGGGTTTGATATACTCGTGTAGCCCGATTTGAATAGCCATCGCTGGTTGGGGCTGGCCGCTTTCCCGAAGGTCTAGCATACCGCCAGCCCCTAACACGCCGTAAACGACGGCGGACAGCGTCTCGACTACGGCGGGCTCGTCATGGAAGATGTGCAGCCCGCTCACAAAGCCGTCGTCTGCTTCACGGGACCAGACGACCTCGCCGAGACATTCCGATGATGCCGCGGCCATGTGATTGCCTGTAAACCGCAACAAAGCGCGTTGACCGCGTTGCAAGGCTTTACAGCTGTGCATGGATAGGCCGCCCTGGCTCAAATCGCGGATACGTCCATTGACGGCGCTGCCGGGGCCGAGTTGCAGCTCAACGTCCGCCTGAAACGGCAAGCGCTGGAACCGCCGCCGATTGCCCTGACTCTCGTATCCCTTCTCGGGGTTCATGATGGGTTGTCCTTTCGCATCTGCATACTCACCAAAACATGAGCACATTCCGTGCCAAAACGCCTGGGTTCTGTAAGAGTTTTGCAATCAAGGGGTTAGCGTTATACCCGCTCCAACGCCCTTGCCTCGCAGTGGCCGCATCCGCTAACCTGTGGGCAAATCAGCCAACTCCGCGGACAGGCCAGGCCGCCACCACGCACGTTGCCGCTGGACTCAGGGAGCACACGTCATGAGCGTCGAGCGCCATTCATACCCCGATCCATCCGCGCCAGCTGGCGCCCCTACGGAGGCGTTGGGACAGTCCGATGTGTTTCTACAGTTTCAAGAGGCGCTGTCCCGCGTTGCAACCGTTGACCGGCCCATCCTATTGGTTGGCGAACGGGGCACCGGCAAGGAGTTGGCCGCCAACCGGCTGCACTTCTTGTCGGGCCGATGGCAGGAGCCTTTCATTGCGCTGAACTGCGCCGCGCTGGCGCCGGGCCTGATCGCCGCCGAGCTGTTCGGCCACGAACGCGGCGCGTTCACCGGCGCGGATCAACGCCGCCGCGGACGCTTCGAGGCGGCGCAGGGCGGCACGCTGTTGCTCGACGAGATCGGCAACATCCCGCTGGAAACTCAGGAGCAGATCCTGCGCGTTGTCGAATACGGCGCCTTTGAGCGAGTAGGCGCTTCCGAACCAATCCAGGTCGATGTGCGCATCATCGCCGCCACGAATGCGGACTTGCCCGCACGGGCCGAAGAAGGCCGGTTCATGCGCGACCTTCTGGACCGGCTCTCTTTCGAGGTGTTGTTTGTTCCTCCGTTGCGCGCACGCGGCGAGGATATTCTGTTTCTCGCGAATCATTTCGCCGCCCGCATGGCCCATGAACTGGGTTGGAGCAACCTGCCCGAATTCACCGACGAGGCCATCGCGGCCATGGAACGTTACGCTTGGCCCGGCAACGTGCGCGAACTCAAGAACGCCGTTGAACGCGCCGTCTACCGCAGCGACACCCCGCAGATCAGCGCAGACGCTATTGTAGTTAATCCGTTCCAGTCGCCTTACGACGACCACTACGGCGCGATAACGGAGCCCAGTCCACCGGAGCAACGCCCCACACCCCCCGCAGAGGACGAACTGCCGGATAAACCGTTCGAAGAAGTCATCCGCGAGAAGGAGCAAGCCCTATTGAACGCCGCTCTCGAAAAGGCGCGCTATAACCAGCGCCACGCCGCAGCGTTGTTGGGGCTTACATACCATCAATTCCGGCGTCTATACCGGAAATACAAGGAACAGCCAACGTCATAGTTATTGCGTGCAACAAGATCGACAGCGAAGAACTCAATGGGAGAATCCAACAATGATAAGTATGATAAGGAACCGGCGTAGCGCGCTGTTTACGGGCGTCCTTGCGACAGCGCTCTTATTCGCCAGCCTCGCCAGCCTCGCCGGGCACGCCGGCGAGGAGCCGCAACGCAGCCTGGAAATACTCCGAGACCGGTATCTTGCTGATCTGCATTCAGCCAGTGTGAGCGAAGGCCGCGCGCGCGAGTTGATGGAGACCATCCGCGACGATGGAAGCTGGCCGGGCATCAACTACGAAGACGTATCGCGCACGGGATTTGAACATTCGCAACACATTCACAACCTGCTCGTGCTGGCCCGCGCCTACGCCGTACCACAATCCGGCTTCCACGAAGACCAGGAGACGCTGGGCGCCGCGTTGGCGGCTCTCGACTTCTGGCTGGAGCACGATTTCATCTCGGACAATTGGTGGTACAACCAAATCGGCGTCCCGCACCCGCTCGTGGATGCGCTGTTGTTGCTCGACTCCGAACTGAGCGATCGACAACGCGCGGAAGGGGCCGAGATTGTTGGCCGCGCAAACCTCGAAGCGTCTGGCGCACGGCCCGGCGGCGACCTGGTCAAGATCGCCGAGATCATGAGCCGGCGCGGCATTTTTGAACGTGACGCCGAAGTAGTTGCGGCCGCGTCGCAAGCCATCGAAGACGAATTGCGCATCACCACGCGGCGCGGCATCCAGCCCGACTTCAGCTTTCACCACCGCCGCGACGGCGTGATCACCGTCAGCTACGGAAGCGGCTACGCCACGGCTGTGGCGGATTACGCCACGCAGACGAAGGACACCGTGTTTCAGTTGCCGGCCGAGAAGCTGCAACTGCTGGTCGACCTGGAGCTCAATGGGCTGCGTTGGATGCGCGTGCACGGGATTTACTCGAATCCCGGCGTTATGAACCGCGAAATATCGAGACGAAGCCCTATCTCATCGGTCGGACCGGGCCGCGTGAATCAATTACTCGATGTCACGGATTACCGGCGCGGGGAACTCGAAGAGTTGGCCGCTGTCAGAGCAGGCGATCAGGAGCCGGCGTTCTCGGGTAACCGCTTCTTCTGGCGGTCCGACTATCTTGCACATCAGCAGCCCGGTTACTACGCATCGGTGCGCATGTTTTCCAGCCGCAATCACAGCACCGAGGGGAATATTAACGAAGAAGGCCTGAAAAACCACCACTTGGCGGATGGCTCGAACTTCATTTCGCGCACGGGCCGGGAGTATGAGGGGGTCTTTCCGGTTTGGGATTGGCGGAAGATTCCGGGGACGACAGTCGTGCAGAAGCCGGAACTCCCTGGCGGTGGCGCGGTAAAGAATGAAGGTCTCACCGATTTCGTCGGTGGCGCATCGGATGGCGAGTACGGATTCGCGGCCTTCGACTTCGAGAGTCCGCTGGATCCGCTCAAGGCCCGGAAAGCGTGGTTCTTCTTTGACGATGAGTATGTCTGCCTCGGCGCGGGCGTCCAGTCAGAGGCCGAATACCCCGTGGCGACCACATTGAATCAGTCGCGCTTGAACGGCGCGGTCGCCATTGGGCGCAACGGCGCGGCGGAAACGCTGGTGCGCGGCGAGCATGAACTCGAGGGCGTCTCGTGGTTACATCATGACGATATTGCTTACATCTTCTTCGAGCCCGTTGAAGTCCGCGTCATGAATGACGAGGCAACAGGCCATCAGCGCCGGATTAACCATCAATCCTGGGCCACCGATGACGAAATCGCCAGGGACATCTTCAAAGGGTGGGTTGATCACGGTCCCCGCCCCGAAGACGCGGCGTATGCCTACATGGTGGCCCCAGGCGCCGATGTGGACGGTGCGGCGGCATACGGCGAGGGCGGGAACCCGGTTCAGGTGCTCGCGAATGAGACAACGCTTCAGGCGGTCGAGCATAGCGGATTGAATATCACGCACGCCGCATTCTATGCACCGGGCGCGCTCGATCTGAGTGATGGAGTGACCATTGGGGTCAACGAACCCTGTCTTGTTATGATTCGCCGCGAGGGAGGCGCGCTCCAGAGCGTCACCGTGGCTGATCCCACACAGAATCTGGAAACCCTGGAGCTCAACATATCGGCGCCTCTCGATCATCCAGACGCGGATTGGGACAGTGACGCCGGCGTCAGCCGGATCGAGGTGACGCTGCCCGCGGATGGCTACGCCGGTCAGAGCGTCGTGATCGGCGTAGACGAATGACGGCTGCCGAATACCACGGCGCATAACAAGAGGAGGCCTTACAATGAAACAGTCCGTATGGCGCTTTATCGGGTTGCCTGCCGCGCTCGGGTTAGTGGCGTTGGCGGGTGGCGGCATCACCGCGCAGGCTCTGGACGCCTGGGCCGAAGCGGGCAAGGCGTTCAGTTTCCGGGAGTTCACGCTGTTCGAAGCGCTCGAACAAACCCGCGCCCTGCGAATAAGCGAATTCGAGGCCAATCCGCGGCAACGGCTCGCTCCAGACATCGACGCGGAAATGGGGCCCGATCTCACGGAAAGCGAGCGCGATTTGGTTCGCGAAAAAGCCACTGCGCTCGGCGTCGAACTCGTCGCCTTTGGCGTCGTCACGCTGACGGCCGAT
>PUMX01000463.1 GCA_003552485.1 Candidatus Hydrogenedentota bacterium | reverse complement strand
GAATGGGATAAGAGTATTCCCGTCGCGGGACCGTTTGGCGGTCAAGCGGGTGGCGTCGGACGATTCGCTGTCCCTCGCCGATGTGGCAGCATTTGTGCGTGAGCGTATGGAAAAGCTCAAGGTTCAACCTCTGCCCGACGAGGACGCCATTCTCGAAACATTGGCCCAGCATCAGGACGCCCTCCTGGCCTCCGAGGAAACCACGGTTCTTCGCGGCCAACCCCCTGTGCAGCCGGTTCACGGGCGTATCGATTGGAGCCGCGACTTCTTCTCCCTTCAGTTTGTCGTCGATTCCGAGACGGAAAGCGTGGACTATCGCCGCAGAGTGGGAGATCCCTCAGTCAGCGAGGGCGAACTCCTGGCGCGCCGCATACCGCCGCAGCCGGGTGAACCGGGGGTGGACGTGCTGGGCCACGCCGTGCCTCCCGCGAAACCCAAACCCGCCAAACTCCGCGCGGGCCGGCAGGTGCGTCATGACGAAGAAGAGGATGCGTTCTATGCCGAGGCCAGTGGCCGTGTGCGCCTGCAGGGGGACATCCTGGCCGTTGACACCTTGTATGAAGTGCCCGGCAGTATCGGTCTGGAGACGGGCCATGTGCGGCACCCCGGCGCGCTTTCGGTGAAAGAAGACATACTCGAAGGTTCGCAAGTGTCCGCCGACGGGGATATCCAAGTAGGCGGCACGGTCGAGTTGGCCACCATCGAGGCGGGGGGCGACCTGGTCGTGCGGGGAGGCGTCAAAGGCGCTGGGGCCGGAGGCATCGAAGTGCGCGGCGGCGTAACGGCGCGTTACATTCTCGAGTCATGCATCGAGGCACGGGAAGACGTCGTCGTCGAAAGGGAAATCCTGCATTCCACCATCAAGACGCAAGGGCGCGTTTATACACCCAAGGGGCGGCTTGTCGGAGGCGCAACGACAGCCTTGGCGGGCGTCGAGGCGCGTCAGGCCGGCAGCGAGAGTTCTGTGCGCACGTTCATCGAAGTGGGGTATGATCCGTTCTTCGAAGAAGAGGAAAAGAAGCTTACCGCGCAAATCGATCCGCTCGAAAAGCAGTTGGCCAAAATGCACGCTGTGTTAAACACGCTGCCCAAAACATGGGACCAGCTTCCTGCCGAGCGGCGCGAAGCAGCCCAGCGGCTGCGCGAGCAAGCCACGGCCGCCGAGGCCCAAGTCATTGAGTTGCGCGCAAATGTTGAGGCGCTGCGCGAGGAGTCCAAAGCGCGGGGCAAGCCCGAGGTGGTCGTACGGCAGATGCTGTTTCCCGAGACTGTCGTGCGTATTGGGGGCATTACCCGCCACTTCGTCGACAAAGCGTCCGGGCCGGTGCGCGTCATTCTCGATGGTGACACCATTGCATTGGTCCCGATGTACGGCGGCTAACCGGCGCCAACGCTTTGCCGCTATTCCACGGCTTCCGCGACGGCGTGAGCAATGCCGGACTGCCGAATGCCGGAATGGCTCGTATGCCAGACGGGTTCCCCGCGCTTGATAAGAATAAGCTGCGGCGAAGCGTGCCTCAATCCCAACCATTCGGCCGCCACATTTGAGATCGGACGGGATTCGATGACCTTGACGAGATAGACTGGCGCCGGCGCTTCAGCATTTTCTAGATACGATGCAACCTCATCATAGGCCATGGCGGAAACCGGACAAGCGGTGCTGTGTTTGAATAGAAACACCGGCCGCTCGTAAGACGCCGCCACACAGGCCTCGAAAGCATCCTCGGAAACGATCTCCTCCATGAGCGCCCCATCACGGCCGGGTTCACCCAAGCGGCTCATTTAAGTATCTTCAACAGACGCCGCTCGCATTGAATCATTGAGCGGACCGTGTGGTAGTTAATCTTCCACGCATGGGCCATGTAGTCCCAGATTACCTTGTTGTTCTCGTCCAGCAGCGGTAGCCATTCGCCTACCTTGTGGTTGATGACGTGGTCCATCACAAACCGATGCACGTTTTCGTAGGCGTCGAGATAGCGTTCGTCCTCAAATACCAGATACGCGTCCAGCATGCCGATCAACGTTTCCGCTTGTTGCCAGAATTCCTTGTTGCGTTCCCGCGCCGGGCCGTCGTGGGGACCCTCGCAATATACGCCGCCGCGCTCCCAATCGATGCCGTATTCACAGCAATGGTCGTACAACGTGCGCAACGTGTCTTCATACGCTTCAAGGTCAAGATCCAGAATGTCAGCCGTATGCTTGAACAACCAGGCGAACTCAACGTTGTGGCCGAAGCTGGTGTTATTCATCGGGCGCCCCTCATCCTGCTCGACGTCGCGGTCCGCGCCCCATACGTTCTTGAACAGTATAGCCCGCAGAGGCGTCCAATCCAGGGCGAATTGGGCCACGCCGGTGCGGTGTTCAGGATGGAGGATGCGTCCCATGATAAGTTCGACGATCTCTTGGGTGCGCCTTTCGCAAATGTGCAGGCCTGTGGCTTCATAAAGGTTGGTGAAGGCTTCCATGAGGTGCATATGGACATCGAAGGACTTGCGATCGCCGCCGTACACACCCGGCGGTTTGCAGGTCCAGTCCTGCTCAAGAAACTCATAGTAGCCGCCGTGGCAATTGTCGGCCGCCAGGTTCTGAAGCGCCTTATAGGTCTCCATGGCCCACTGGATCCCGCGTTGGTCGCCAGAAGCCATGGCGTATTCGCTTAACGCGTAGATAGCGAAGGAATGGCCGTACGTCAACTTGCTCCGGTCCACAGGCGCGCCGTCCCGTTCACATATCCAGAACCAACCGAAATGGTCGGGATCCCAGAAATTATCGAGAAGGAAATCGACGCCCTGGCGGGCCAGTTTCAAGAAGTCTCCTTCGCCAAAGCCCGCCCGATGCGCCGACGAGTAGGAGTAGATCATGCGGGTCTGACAGATCAGCGTCTTCTGTGTTTCCCCGGTCGGGTTGCCGTCTTTGTCGAAATACGTGAGAAAGCCGCCGTATTTCTTGTCTTCTCCGTGGGTGAGCCAAAACGGAAGCAACTCACCGCGCAAGTGGTTCTGAACCTCATCCAACCACAATTCACAGCGTTCTCGATCCATGTCCACCAAACTCCCTTGCGTATGGGCTCAAAAGTCATTCCAGGCGCGCCGCGGCGAGACCGTTGCCCTTCGATAAGAGATGCGCGCTCAGGGCTCCTTGGTTTCGTTGTCGACATGCACCGGGCCCCGCCCCACCCGTTTGTTCAAAGCCGCGCGCCGCTCGTCGACAATCTTCTGCGCCAGCCCTTTCACCTTGAGCGTCAGCCACATCATCGTCTGGCTTTCGGCGCTATAATCGGCCGGCCCGATGGAATGCACACGTCTTTGATCGTGCAACGCCACCACTTGAGCGAATTGCTGCTCGGACGCCGGATCGTAAACAGCGTAGGTGAGTCCGCCGTGTTTCTTCACGACGGAGAACGACGGAATATCACTGGGGCCGTCGGCAATGTAGATCATGTGTTCAAATGGAACGCGCCGGTCGTCCTCGGGGATCGCGTCATTCACGGAGATAGAGGCTTCCCGGTTTACGCCCTTATTGATCTCAAAGATAGCGCGCGTTTTCGTGGTGTTATCCAGAAACCCTGCTATCTGGCTAATGGGGCCTGTGCCGGGCTGACCGGAAAAATCCGCGCCCGGCGGCGCCGGTTCCTCGATAAACTCGGAGGCCCACACGCCGTCGAGCTTTTCCGCGATGGCCGACCCCCAAATCATCTCGGCCAGGCCCGTGCTCACTACGTAATGCTCGAGCCGCAAGTCGCCGTCTTGGAACGGGGACGATCGCGCCAAATCCTTTAACCGGTCCATGCATTCAAGGACGCCCGGAAAGAACCGGATCGAGGCGCCCAATTCTTTTAGACGTGCATTCGTGAGATCCGGAAACCGCCCATGTCGCACATAGGAGAGCAGGTGCCCCAGATAACACGTGTCCTCCGGCACGTGAATACCCGCTTTACGGTAATACGCGGGAAGCTCGTCTACCTCGCGCCAGAATGCCGCCGCGTCCACGTCGTACGCATCAAATAACGGCTCTTGCATGTAGTGTGGCGAGAGAGTTTTGTCAAAATCCCAGATTATCGCGATGACATTCTGGGGAAAGAGGCCTTTTTCCGCTGAAGCCATGCCGTTCCTTCCATCCATTTATTTCCTTGGCCTGTGGCGCGAGTTTCAATGGTAGGCTACGAAGCCCTATCGAAGCAATTGTAATGAAGCCTCGGCGCCGCCGGAGCCGCACGGCCTTCTTGCCCCGCCACACAACTCGCCCGGCCACAGCGAAGGTCTAACCGCACGGAATAGGTCGAGCCGGGCATGTCGTCCCGGCGGCGGGAGCGTCCAGTGTGGCTGCGCGCGGATCGGGTGCGCCGCGCGCTTATCTCAGCGCGTTAACAATGAGCGTTATCCCCATGACAAAAACGCCAATCATCACGATGCGGTGAAAGAGCGTCTCGGGTACGTGACGCGCTAGCCGGATGCCGCCGTAGGGTCCCAACAGCGCCGCTGGAAGGAAGACGGCCATCTGGTGAACCACTTCCCTGGTGATGAGGCCAGCGAAACCGATTAGCGCCAAGGCGAACAGATTCACGGCGAGAAAGAAACCAACCATATTGGCGCGAAACGCCTTCTTCTCGCATTCTTGGTTCGCCAGAAACAGCACGATGGGCGGTCCGCCAATTGATGTACTGCCCGCCATGAGGCCACTGGCGGCGCCCACGGGCATGAGGACGCCGGGGTGATTCGGATTCTTGAGCGGACGCCGCCAGCCGGCAAGCATGAGCAGTGCAAAGCCCGCAACAAACAAACCCGCAATGAGCCGGATGATGTCGCCATCAATCCAATACAGGGCCGCCACGCCCAGCGGCATGCCGAGGTATCCGCCTGCGACCATCGGCCCCACTGTCTTCATGCGCATATGGCTGCGGGCGTCCCATGCTACGGGAAGAATCACGATCATGCTCAACAGCATGACCATGGGCACAACGTGGGCCGGCGCTAAGAACAGCATAAAGGCCGGGGCGCCGACAAGCGCCATACCGAATCCCGTGCATCCCGTAATGAGACCGGCCATTATTGCGACAGCGGCGCCAGCGATCAGTTCAGTCACAATACGGACTCCTCCTTGCAGTTTCGTCTATGGTAAGAACGAACGAGATAGAGCACTCCTTCCCGCCGCTGGATCGACTGCGCG
>PUMX01000527.1 GCA_003552485.1 Candidatus Hydrogenedentota bacterium | reverse complement strand
TTGGTGTTGTTGCCGTCAAGGCAGCCTTTCAGCTCGATCACGGCAATCTTGCCGCTATTGAGCTGCACGCCGTAATCGTGCCGATTGGCCTCGCCGGCCGAACTCCAGTCCCTGATAAAGCTCTCGTCCTGCATGAAATTGAGGACGTGCTGCATGAATGCGCGCTTGTTGCCCATGGCTGCAGAATACTGGCCGCGCACGCGCTCGATTGCGCCCCGAAAAAGCCCGCTGTTATAGAATTCCTGATCGTCCAAACCGTGATCCCCCAGCTTGTGGGCTTCGGTTTTCAGGGTTTCGGCAAAGCGCTCGATTCTGCGTCGGAGCTCCTGGTTCTGCTCGCAGGGGATAACCGTCATGCCGCCTCTCGGGTATCGTGTTTTTGATTCCCTAGGATAAGCTCCATCACATTTGATGCCAGATGCCGGACGACAGGGACCACAACACCGTCCCCGGTTAGGTGGTAGGCTTCGTTGTAGTTTTCGGGAAGTTCGTACTCGTCGGGTAGCCCCATGAGCCGAGCCGTCTCGCGGCTCGATATCAGCCTAGAGCGCACGGTCTTGCCATTGACCACCATGATGAGCTGCCGGCTCGATCCCCCGGCCGGGGTGCGCAGGCATCCGGCTACATCGTCAAAGCGGATTTCCGCGCGCTGGATCTTGAGGCCGTGCTCGTCTAGCCGGGTCCTCTTGTAGATTGCACCAACCATGCGCCGCCCGGCGCGTTTGGCCTTCTCGACCTTGGCGCGGTTCACATCGCTCATCATGCCGAGCAAGTGCCGCGTCTCTTCCCGCGTGTGCCAGTCAACACCGGTGGGCTTGTCGTCAATCAGGTCGGCGAAGCATGAATTTCGCGGCGGCGGCTCCGGGAAGCCCCACCAAATCCAGTTCTTCTTCGCGGCGGCGGGCAGAGATTTGTAGGCCGTCGCAAGACCACGGGTATGCCATAGAGCAGATGCGGATTCGACCTCAAGGTCAGCGGGAACCTCAATATCGCCGCGAACGCCTATGATAAAGAGCCGCGGGCGGGATTGCGGCACGAAGAGCGCCGCGTCGATAACGACTGCGCCGCAGCGGTAACCCTCCTGCCTGAAGGCACCGCAGATCGTGGCGAAGTCCTTCCCGCCATGGGAAGTGAGCGTGCCGCAGACATTCTCAAGAACGATGATTTCCGGCGACCTGCCCTCGCGCATGAGGGCCTGCATGAGATTCCAGAAGGGCCAGAAGGTGCCGGACCGGTCGCCTTTTAGGCCAGCACCGCCACCAGCCAGAGAGAGGTCCTGGCAAGGAAATGACGCCCATACGGCATTCGCGTGGCCGGGAAGATCCCTTGTGGCAAGCTCGCGGACATCGCCCGTCTTGAGCACCCCCGTGCCCCAGTTCTTCTCGTAAACGCGGCTTTTTTTGTAATCGAAGTCGTTGGCGAAAAGGCAATTCCATCGGGGGCCGAGTCCGGCGCGCGCCATACCCCCCCCTGCGAAAAACTCGTAGAAGCTGTTCATGCGGCCCCTCTCCTTTCAGCGCCGTTGCTCTCACGCGCCAGTTTTTCCAGCACCGCTTCTGTAATCCATGTGTTTCGCGAAACGCTTCCGGGCCGGCACCTGCGGGCAGCGTCGATCGCCTGCCAAACTTCCAGTTCAAGCCGCAGGTTGGTGCGGGGACGAGACTCGGTAGCTTTGGATGGATGATTCACCATGCGCCATTATAGGCGCCATTAAGGCGCCATAATCAAGAGCTTTTTGAGAATATTCATCCGCGGCGATACCGGCTGAGCCGCCAGGACGTGAAGCTCTCCACCGCCTGGAGTCCCCGGATGCGGTTGAAACGCGTACCGTGAGCGGCGGTCACCTACGCAGCCGAGAAGGTGATGAAATCCTCGCCGACCCTATCGAGAGACGGGTCTGCATACGGAAGGTAGATAACGGTTACCGATCCTTTTCCATTGGTATTGCATCCGGCCTCGTGCGCATGAATACGGTGTGATTCCAAAACAATTTCAAGGATCGGCGACTTCCATCAGCTTGATCCACGATGCGGCTTCGATTCGTTGAGAAAGGGCCGGCAGTCAGTTTTCGCGGCGGGGAAGATCGAACCGCCGGTGAAGCGACTTCTCAGACCGTACAGGCCGGATTTCCTGCCTAGGTAATGATCATGGGCCACCTCGTAGACTTGGCCTCTGAAACTGACTTCCATGACCGTTCCTCCTGCCCAATGTTTCATCGGGACTCTAACAAGCGGCGCCCCGAATGCATAGCCGGTTGTTCATCCGGGCGGGATGGTTCCCCGTTCGGAGGGGGCTCTGGCGAGGGTGCAGAATCCCGTGGTCCCCCTGCAACTGGTCGAACCCGCGTTTCTCGCGCGCGGCTCATGCGATCACCGGCAAGCTCGAATCCTGTCAAAAGCGTTGTGCTGTACTGGCCGGCAGGAGGCTGAGGAGTGGGCCCGCGGGCCATTCCGAACAGAACACCTTTCCGCTGGCATCGTTCGAAAAGGCGGTCTACCAGCTCGCCAAGGTC
Organism: Candidatus Hydrogenedentota bacterium; assembly: GCA_003552485.1. GTDB lineage: Bacteria > Hydrogenedentota > Hydrogenedentia > Hydrogenedentales > SLHB01 > PUMX01. The sequence goes on along the minus strand of PUMX01000527.1, from coordinate 2,665 downwards.
ATGCTGCACCTGAACCTGCCCGAGGCCAAGCAGGCCCGCCGGCCGGATCGTTCGGAGTTGCTGCAGCGGCTGCGCGGCCTGGGTCCGAAGAAGGACACACGGCTAAAGCGCAAGCTGGCCCGGACCTACGACCGGATCGTGATCGGTGGACGGCGGGAATTGGGTGACTCAGCCGGTGTGTCCGCCGACAGCGTTCACGGCTCCGTGCCTCCGCACTGGCGGTGCGGCCACTTCCGCCGCATCCGCTTCGGCGAGGGATTCGCGGAAAGCCGCCTCGGCTAAATCCGGCCCGTGCTGATCAATGCGGCGGAGGCCTTCGCTCGAGTGCCGGTGAAGGGCTACGAGGTGCGCTGATGCGGCCACCAGATCATGCTGGTCCCGTTGTGGGCAAGAAGGACCGACACGGGGAATCGTGAGCCTGTGCCAAAGAGATCGAGCTTCACAGCGCTCCACGAGTGGGCCTCCAGGAGATCGGTGAAGTACTCGATGAGCTGTGCTTCGGAGAGATCATCGATGCGGTGGTCGAAGTAGGCCCCGATGCGCCGAATGGCGCGGGCATAGGCCTCGATGGTCTTGGGTTGCAGGCCCTTGAGCTTGAGGTGCTTGAGGTGGGTCTCGTACAGCCGGTTGAAGTCGGACGGGGTTGCTGGTTTCATGGTCGCGTAGCCTCACGGTTCGTGCTGGAACGTCCCCTCAGCGATGAGGGGGTGAGGCTACATTCTAAAATTCACACGGCGCAGCCGCCCTTCTCCGCGTAGCGGCTTCGTCCTAGGAAGGAGCGGCAGTTGGACCAACTGAAGAATTTCGCAGATGAGCGTCTCCTTGTCGGCTGCATTTACTGCGGCGGACTGGAAGAGACACGCGAACACGTGCCATCGCGAGTTTTCTTGGATGCGCCCCTGCCCGAGAATCTCCCCATCGTTGCCGCGTGTAGATCATGCAATAGCGGGTTCTCGTTGGATGAGGAATATTTGGCCTGTCTCGTAGAGGCAGTCATTGCCGGTTCCGCTGATCCGGAACGGATCAGGCGCGCAGGCGTGGCGAAAATCCTCAAGCGAAATCCAGCGTTACGCGCGAGGATAGAAGCGGGAAAGACTGTTGAACATGGCCAGACTAGGTTCTCTATCGAACCAGAACGAGTCAAGAATGTCGTTGAAAAACTTGCGAGAGGGCATGCGGCGTTCGAGTTGAGCCAGCCGTTTAAGGATGAGCCGGGATCGGTTTGGTGGCGACCGATCGAATTGATGGATGATGGACAACGTGATGAGTTCGAGGCAAGCCATGTCACTGAGGTCTTTGGCGAGATCGTATCCCGAGGCATGCAGAGGGTAATTGTCGCGCAATTTGCGCTCCAGGCCGCGAGCGGCGAAACGATGACGCAAGACTTAATGGTTAACGATTGGGTCGAGGTACAAGAAGGGCGGTATCGTTACCACGCCATCGATTATGGAGACCAGGTCAAAATCAAGCTAGTCATCGGCGAGTATCTCGCATGTGAGATTGTATGGGACATCTAGCCCATTGTGCCCAACAAGTACTTCCACCCGCCGCCCTGGACGCTTCGCCTCTCGCTCAATCCGCCGCGCGTGGGCGCGGGTGAAGAAAGTCGTTAGGCGGCGAGACGCTCCATGAACCAAGACCAGATCAATCATGCCAAGCTGCTTCGGGATGCATTTGATGAGTATCTCGTCCACGTACATGAACTGCCCCTGGAGCCTGGTGGCAGAATTCTCGGGTATAACTTCGATTTTATTGGAGGCCGTAAGTGGCACGTTCTCGCAGATGCGATGATCCAATGCGACCTTCGGGAACTAACAAATCTACTGAACGGCTGGAACAGTTCTCTTCGTCGTTGGCATGCTTGGAGCATGGTTCTTGAAGGTCGGAACAAAGAAGACGCATGGGAGTTGCGGAGTGAATTTTTGGACTCCCTGGCTCACGAATGCCTGCTCAGCCCCGCCTCAATCCGAGACACAATAACCACTGTGGCAACGACGGCATTTCATCAGGTACGCCTCAGCATCGACCGTTCATACCTGGATCGCCTGGAGGGTGAGCCGAGAACGCCCGACGAGAGGCCGAAGTTCTTAACTCGGAAACAGAAGGAAGAACGCCTTGCGAAGCTTATCCAGATCTGGCCAGGTTCTTCCGGTCTTATGGATGCGCTGCGGGAAATGAATTCGCCGAGCTACATTCTGGCAACTCGGGACTACCGCAACCTCACAGCCCATTCTATTGGTCCTCGCCTCGGGGTCGGCCATACGCGCACGGTTACCCGTCAAGTCAAACAAGCTCAGGAGCTTAGAGAACTGGGCGGAGGCGGGTTCGAATTGGCCGATATACCGGGCAAGTTGGCGGTCAGCTACCTGTACGGTGGTGCTCCGCCACTGGATTTGGAAGCGGTGCGGGTGGTAAACCTTGAAGAGTATGGAAAGGCTCGTCTGTGTTACATAGAGTACAGAGCACTTCTGGAGGCAACAGTTGCGAAAATTGAGCCAGTCGAGGGTACCGCCAAGCCGAGCGTTGCAACCTCGAGTGAACGTAGTTCGTAGAGGTTGGCATGTCCGGAAGGGCATTCGGACCAGTCGCTCAGGATAAGGGGGGGATGACCGCTCAGGGCCGATTCCGGGCACCGAAAGGCCGTCGTGCGCATTGAAGGCATGGG
>PUMX01000057.1 GCA_003552485.1 Candidatus Hydrogenedentota bacterium | reverse complement strand
TATCAGCAGCCGGCCCGTGAAGTGGTGGACGGCCGCCGTAATGATTCTGGGTTGTGTCATCGCCATCATGAGCATGGTGCTCGGCGTTGGCGACACGACCTCGCTGCTTATTGCGCAATCGGCGACGCTGATCGCGGCGCCTTTATGCGCGGTTCTGCTGTTTATCATGACGTGCAGCGGCTCGATCATGGGGGATCTCCGCAATCCGTGGATCATGATCGCTATCGGCGCGGTGGGATTGGTTATCGTGGGTTGGCTGAATCTGCAATCCCTCATGAACCTGTTGCCGTTCTAACAGCGGACGGAGCGGTTCGCAGACGCATCGTATGGGCTCGCGTTGCTTAGTCCTCAAGATGCCGATAGGATAAGATCAAGCAAATGGGAAGGCGCGTCCAGCTGTGATTGGCGCGTGGTCACAATTGCAGTGGGATCACAACCAAGTAAAAATGGGGCATCATGACAAAGCACACTCCGCCAGCACTATACGGTCTCGTCTGTTACGGCTGCGGGTACAGCGCCGCGCCGAAGACCGATGCGGACTACTCTTGTCCTGAATGTGGCGAGCCGTTATCCATCGAAGTGGCTGCTCGCGTGTCGCCGCTTGAACACTTCACTACCAAACCCGATTCAATGTGGTATTACGCTCCGCTGTTGCCGGTCGATCCGCATCAGGCGGTATCGCTCGGCGAGGGCGCAACACCGCTGCTGAATGCGCCGCGCCTGGCGGAAGAGCTTAGCGCCGGGGCGGTGCTTCTTAAGAACGAAAGCGTGAATCCCACGGGATCGTTTAAGGATCGCCAGGTGTCGGTGGGTATTACCCGCGCCCGCGAACTGGGGCTTGATACGGTCGCGGTGGTGTCGTCCGGGAACGTGGCGTGCGCCGCCTCAGCGTACGCGGCGCGAGCGGGAATGAAGTCCATTCTTATGATGCACGGTCACGCCGGCGGAGCGAAGGCGCAGCAAGCGACGGCCTACGGCGGTCAAGCTATTCGGGTCGACACGCCGTCTGCAAGGGCGGTTTTCGATTTGTGCCGGGAAGCGTGTAAACGGTTCAACTGGTATCACCTTTCTACGGCGGGCATGTACGAACCGTTTAACGTCGAAGGGGCAAAGACGCTGGCCTATGAGATCTATCAGCAGACCGGCGGTGAACTACCCGACTGGGTGGTGGCGCCTGTGGGCGGAGGGGGCTTGCTGGGCGGTATTTGGCGGGGGTTCTGTGATCTGGTTAGGTTAGGCCTTGCCGATCGGGCTCCGCGCCTGGCTGGCGTGCAGGCCGCGGGCTGTGCGCCGCTGGCCGAGGCCATCCGTTCCGGAGCGTCTTTTCTCGAAACCCTGGAGCATCCGTGGCCGAATCCCGAGACGATTGCGGGCGGCATTGCCGACGATATTCTGTTCGACGGCCACACGGTCCTGCCCGCCATCCGTGAGACGGACGGTGTTGCGCTCGCCGTGGACGATGCCGCTATCCTACGTGGTTTGCAGCGGCTTGCGGAGACGGAAGGCATACTTGTCGAGCCCACATGCGCGGTAGTGGTCGAGGCGCTTAAGCAATTGCCCGACGTGGATAATGAATCCCGAATCTGCGTGATTCTTACGGGTAACGGTGTCAAGGACCTGGCGGCCATTTCGCCGCACTTGCCCGAGGCCGCGCATATACCTCCCACGGAAGAAGCGTTGTTCGACACCGTGGAGCGGCGCCAGCACGAACACTCCGGATGAACTGAGTCGAGCTAAGAACAGAGGAGTTCAAGGGCTATGTTAAACACAACCGCAGCGCTGTTGGCGGCCATTTGCCTATCGTTTACCCCGATTTACGACGAAGACGAAGTTCCAGACTACACGCTGCCGGATCCCTTGGAGTTTGAAGACGGATCGCCGGTCGAAGACGCCGATGACTGGATGGAAGCTCGCCGGCCCGAGGTGTTGGCGCTATTTCGGGAGCATGTCTATGGTCATCGGCCCGGCCCGCCGGCTTCCGTGGTATTCGAGGTCATCGAGGAAGACCCGGAAGCCATGGAAGGGGATGCGACACTAAAACGCGTCAACATCCGCAGCATTGAGGATGGTAACGAGCACGCTTTCGAGTTGATCCTTTTTACCCCGAACGCTGCGACAGAGCCGCCGCCGGTGTTTCTGCTGATGAACAACCGGGATCCCGAGAATACGGATCCAACACGCGAGGAGCGCTCGGGGTTCTGGCCGGCCGAGCAGGTCATCGAGCGCGGGTACGCAGTGGCAGCGTTTCAGGTCGGCGACGTGGCGCCGGATTCCGCGGATCGCTTCCGTGAGGGCGTGATGAGGCTGTTTGAAGATCCCGAAGAGGAACGCGCGCCCGACGGATGGGGCGCGTTGGCCGCGTGGGGTTGGGGCGCAAGCCGGGTCATGGATTACTTCGAGACGGAGGACTCGGTCGACGCCGCGCGCGTAGCGCTCCTTGGCCATTCTCGCGGCGGCAAGGCTTCACTGTGGGGCGGCGCTGAAGATGAGCGGTTCGCCATCGTGATTAGCAACAATTCGGGCTGTGGAGGCGCGGCCCTTTCGCGCCGGCGGTACGGCGAGCGGGTGAGCCGTATCAACGAGAGCTTCCCGCACTGGTTCTGTGTGAATTTCCGGGAGTACAACGGCCGTGAAGATGAGTTGCCGGTTGACCAGCACATGCTAGTCGCGCTCATGGCGCCGCGTCCCGTGTACGTTGCAAGCGCGAGCGAAGACAACTGGGCTGATCCCAGGGGTGAATTCCTCGCTGCGTATCATGCTGGTCCCGTGTACGAACTCGTGGGCGAGACGCCGTTTCCGGTGGACGAAATGCCTGAGCCTGGCGAGGCGGCCCATGGAACCATCGGGTATCATCTTCGCGAAGGCGCCCACAATCTGACGCCAGAGGACTGGGAGCATTACATGGATTTCGCGGACGAGGTCCTGGCGGATGAGCCAAGCGAATAGGCGCCATCACAACAGAGGCGCCGTTGGCTAACGCGCAGCAGCATCTTGGAGTCCCGCTTGGGTGATGACGGCCTCTTCCTGATAATCCTCGTAGTCCGTGTTGATGCCCCACAGGTCGTGATGGGCCTCGTCGGCTACATTCTCGGCCGCAAGCAGGCCCATCAGGATGCTGTGATCTTGGTTATTGTACTTGAACGCGCCATAACGCCCGATGGCGAGAAGATTTGGAATAGTGTCCAAGTACTCGCGAATCACGCCGACGACTTGCTGATACCCGGACCAATACACGGGATAACAGCGTTTGATACGCTCGACATGGCCTTCTGGAATCGGCGCGTCGCCCACCAACCCGGTCCTGCGAATCTCTTCGCGCGCGAGGTCGATGAGTTCGCTATCCGGCGCTTTCCATAGCGGGTCGTCGTCATTGGCCCAATACTCCATGGCGACGATGGTGTCCGGCTCCGCGCCGTAGAGTTCGGGAATCCAGTTGCGGAAATTGGTGATGCGTCCGGTTTTTAATTCCGTTGAATGCACGTAAATCCAATTGTCGGGAAACAGGTCTTTGGCTTGAATGCGCAGATACACCAGCAGGGTGTTACGGAATCGCAGGGATTGCGCGGCTTTCTGGACATGAGTTGGGGTACTCGGCAGTCCCTTGATGAGAAGCGACAGCGGCATCGAGGAGATCACCTGTTCATAGGGCTCCTCGGTGTCATTGGGTAGCCGGATCCCCGTCACCTGACCCTGGGCCATGGTTACCCCGACTATCGGCGTATCAAAGAATACTCGCCCGCCGTTATTCCGAACCCCTTCAACCATACGGCGATAGACCATGCCCGTGCCCCCAACGGGATAGGCGAATTGCTCGACGAACGTCTTGTGCTTCTGCCCGGCGTCGCCGAAGAAGGCGTTCTTGGCGGCTTCGGCAAGATTGATCTTCTTGATGCGTTGCGCGGCGAAACTCGAGTCTAGTTCCCGGCACGGAATTCCCCACAGCTTTTCGCTGTAGGTCTTGAAGAATATCTCGTAGAGGCGGTGTCCGAATCGTTGCGTGACCCATGTCTCGAAAGAGCCGTCGTCCGGGGTGGGGTTGATCCGCTGCCTGGCGTAGCTCGCGGCGCAACGCACGGCTTCGACCGCGCCAAGAGTGCGCAATGCATTGCCGGGCCGCAGAGGGTAATAGAAGAACCGCCCGTTGTAGAATATGCGGGTGAGGCGGTCGACCATCGCGTAGTCCTGGCCCACAATCTCAAGCCAAAGCTGGTTAACGCGCTTGTCCTTGCTGAAGAAACGGTGCGGCCCCAAGTCGACCGTCTGGTTCCACAACGTAAACGAGCGGGCGAGACCGCCTGGCTTGCCGGATGCTTCGTAGAGGTCGACTTCCACGCCGCGCTTCGCCAACTCATAGGCGGCCGTTGCTCCGCTCGGCCCTGCTCCAATAACTGCTACCCGCATAGGTATGTCTATCCGTTTTTGTAAAAGTTCGCCAATTGCGGACGGTCTTGCGAGAGGTATTCATCGTTGTGGCCACAATGTGCCGGCGGCGCACATATCTCAACAAATCCTCTGCTGTACTTTGTACGCCCGCATCACCACTTGTCCCGTGCCGCGGCGCGGCGGATCATTTCGATGGCGTCTTGGGGCAAGAGGAAGCCTTGCGCCTCAAGTTCACTGGCGGCTTCCGCAATTTGACTGAGGTACTCGGCCCGGCTGGAATAACGTTCGTGGACTGACGAGCGCGGATCGCCGGATTCCTCCCGTTCTTCGGCAGTGAGCGGGAAGGTAATGTACGATCCGTCCAACCCGGCGAGCATGCCTTCAGCGCCATGCTCTTCCGCGCGCAGACTCCATCCCGTGTGCGTGCCCAGGGGCGTGGCGATGTCTGGCAACCGGATGCCCGCCAATTCGTTGCCGTCCTCGTCGACCATGGGAACCAGGGTGCGGTATGGTTTACCGATCTCGGGGGGCACGATATCGGCTATGCCCTCGTCCCACCGTGGCCCAAAATCGAGCCGCAACGGCTCGTAGTGCACTTCCGGCTTGTTGACTTCGGGGATATCAGGGAAGGCCTCATTAAAGGCCTCGACCGTTACCAGCGTCCCGTCTTCGATACGCGGATACTGGCTTTCCGGCGGCGCCTGGCCCTCGGTAACCCACCGGTCCAGCGCCACCAGTAACGCGCGGAACATGGGAGGCTTATGGTAGAGCGGGTTGCGCGGGGTTTGCCCGAT
>PUMX01000052.1 GCA_003552485.1 Candidatus Hydrogenedentota bacterium | reverse complement strand
GCCCCGACACGCAGCGTTTGGCCTAGCTCCAACAGTATCCGGTCTTATGTTGTTTTCTTCATCACCCTAGAAAGGATTCTGATATGCAGCGTTATTCATCGAAGGCGATATGCGCCGCCTTAACGCTGGTTGTCGCCGCGGCTATGGGGTGCGGTGAAGCCAAACAGGTCGGCGCTGAAGGACTCGAGGCGATGGGGTTAGAAGAGGCTGATTTGAGCAGGATCGTAGAACAAGGCGATGTTGCGCAAATGGAACGACTGCTCGACCAGTATCCCGATCTTATTGAGTGGCGGAACGATAATGAGGAGACGCTGCTGCATCTCGCGGCGTACGCTCGACAAACCAGAATGATCGAACTGCTGCTCAACCGGGGCGCCGATCCCCACGCCAGATGCTCAATGGATGACACACCCTGGATGGTCTTCCGATGAGCCGGAGAAGTCACCCCAACATATTGTAATCGCGTGTTGCGAGGAATGAAGCATGGGGCATCAGGGCCCGTAAGGCATAATCGGGCGTCAAACGGTGCAGCGCCAAGTAGAACGCGTGACGAATAGCCGGACGTGGCCGGTCTTGCGCGCTTCGGCCATGACAACAGACGAAGCGCTGCGCGGCTGTTTCGCGCCCCGCTACTCGGAGAAGGTGGCGGCGGATTGGCTGCTGCGATGCCAAACACCGCTGCCCGTGGTTTCCACGTTTCCTTCGGAGTCGTAGTTCGTATACGCGCCGAACAACCGGCTGCCGGCCTGTTGCAGGTTCCACACAGTTTCGCCGAACAAGTCGCCGCCGGCCCATCGCCATTCGATGTCGCGGCTATCGGTTTCGCCGCTGATGTTAAAGAGCCGCCGCCGGTCTTCGCCCGCAAAACGCAGGTAGCCCGAGCCGGACATCGCGCCGTCGTCTTCCTCATTGGCGATGCTCGCGGCGGCGAGTTGCGTGGTCTCCGGGCTGGCCGCGCCGTGCCCGTCCACGTACGAGGCGCCCCAGGCGCCGCGCACGCTGGGCGAGGAACTCTGCGGCCGCCATTCAGCGACGCCCTGCCCGATGACGCGGTCCTGGCCGTCGACACGCTGGTAGGCGCCCACCATGAGCGAACTCCCCAGTCGCAGGTCCCACAGAATCGTTTCGGACGACGCGCTCAGCTCGAAATACGCCTTCGAGCCTAACACGTTGCCTTCACGCACGTCATACGTGCGATACTCGGGCTCATCGGCGCTTTGATCCAGCAGCCGCGCTGAACCCGTAACCTCGCCGCCATCGCCGACTTGGAGAGACACCACCGCGACATAGCTGCGCTTCGGCGCGCCGTTACGCGTGTTCCAGTCAGTGAACGCCGTCACCCAGGTTCTGTTCAGATCGTTGGGATTGGGATCGGGAGAGCGGCGCCACAGCGCGTTTCCGTAGCGGATAAGCGCATCCTCGGGGTCAAACTGCGCGTACGCTGCCACAACGCCATCCGCGGAGTAAAAGCCGTACCAGTCGATGTCGATACCGCTGAGGTCCTCGCCGCCGAAGGTCATGCCCAGCTTGTTCTCGGCGATGCGGCCGCGGGTGATGTTGTAGTCCAGTTCAAGCGGTAGCTGATCCCGCCGCTGTTCCACGAACGATCCGCTGCCGCTCAGGTTGCCTGCGGCGTCAGCGTTGACGTTCACATTGCCCACGCGGTTGCGGGCTTCGACCCCGCTGGCCGAGAAACGATCATGGTAGGCCGTCACAAACGCGCGTTCCGGAGTCCCTGAGAGCTCCTTTACCCATTCCGCGTGGCCCGAGCGCGCCACGGAACCGTCGCCATCCTGCTCGACATGCATGCCGACCATGCGATTGCCCGTCAAGCGCAAATACCAGCGAGGCGTAAACTGAAAGGCGTTCTGGTCACTCGGTTCGAGGGTGATGGTGGCGTCGTGATCCGAGGCCTGCCCGCTGATTGCGAAGGTTACCTCGTCAGTCGCGGTCGGCCCTTCGCGAAAAACGCGGAACATGCGCCCCTCTCCGGAGAGTTGATTGCCGCTCTGACGCAAATCAAGCCGCACCGCATACTGATTCGCGCCGAACCGCGTAGCGGCGCCCGCGCGATCATCGCCGTAGGCTGTCAGCCATCGCCCATGAAATGGATTATCCACCGGCGGCGGATCAAAATCGCCGGGGTCGCTGGGATCCGCGCCGGGCGGTTGATCGCCAACCGGCGGCGCCGCTTCCTTCGCGAAGTTTAGTCCGCCGCCATCGCAACCGGCTGTCAACAGCAAGACCGCTCCGGCTATCGCGGCTGTTATGCCCCGAATCAATGAGATCCGCACACGCGCATCCTCCAGTAACATACGGTTGAAGCCACACGGCAAGACGGGCTTGCCGGCTACCCAATACGTGACCTCTAACTATACCGGTGAACCCGGTTTTCGTCAATCGTGTTTTCTCTGAGATGGCTTCACCAATCGCCGGATAAGCCTTTGATCCAAGGCAGCGCTTACCTCACGCAAAGGCGCAAAGCCGCGAAGAGAACACCCCTCTAAATCCCTCTTCAAAGGGAGAGTTTCTCGTAGCGCCGTCTTGTCAGATTAGGAGGCAGCGCGTTGAAATGCGAAACCGTCTCATCCCTTGTCTGGCGGAACCAATAGATTGTGGTTATGGCCCTGGGCAATTGTGTAGCATACGGAGTCAGAGCAACACGCCGGGGGCAGCCATGGGGGCCACGCCGTTACAGCATTTCGCTGGCTCCAATACGGAGAAGGAATGCCATGAGAAGCCGATTTGCAGCGCTCTTGTTCTGTTTCGCCGCCGCGGCGGCTGGCGGGCAGGATGATGGTCTCACGCTCGAGGCGATGGACGGTTGGTCCATCGTCTGCGCGCCGGAGGCCATCGAGAGCGAACAATACGCCGCCGAAGAATTCCAGACGTTGTTCAAAGAGATGACAGGCATCGAGCTGTCTGTCATCGAGGCCGCGCCCGCGAATGGAAGCGCGGTCTATATCGGGCCAGACGCCGTGGCCGCGGCGGACGGGTTGGAGCCGTTGCCGGATCCGGGCAAGGAAGACCTGCGCATCCACGTCGCCGAGGACGCCGTGTTCATCGACGGGGGCCGCCCCCGGGGAACCCTGTACGGTGTGTACGAGTTTTTCGAAGAGCTTTGCGGCGCGCGGTTTCTGACCCACGATCACACGTGGTATCCCGATAATGCCGCGCAAATGAGGTTGGACGTTGGCGAACACGTTTACGAGCCGGTATTCGCGTACCGGTTCTCGTATTACGGAGAAACGCGGGAGCGGCCCGCATTCGCCACGCGTCTGCGCAACAACGCCGTCACGGACGACCCGACGTATGGCGGCGGCACGGGCTACCGCAACGTGATGCACACGATGTCGCGGCTTATCCCCGTGGAGGAATACGGCGAGGAGCATCCCGAGTATTTTGCGCTGGTCGACGGCGAACGCAAACTCGAGGCGCCGTGGGACCTGCCCCAGTTGTGCATGACGAATCCCGAGGTGGTGGACCTGATGGTCGAGAAGGTCCTCGAACAGATCGAGCAAAACCCGCATCTGAAGACGATCAGCGTCGGCCACATGGACAACCAGGAGTATTGCCGGTGCGAGGATTGCTCGCTCATCAACGAGTGGGAGGAGTCCACCGCGGGGGCGACCATCGCGTTCGTCAACCAAGTGGCGGAGCGCATCGAGGACAAGCATCCCGATGTGCTCATCGGAACCTACGCCTACCAATACACGCGCAAACCGCCGAAGAACCTCCAGCCCCGCTCGAATGTGCAGATTCAGCTTTGCAGCATCGAGGCGTGCAATTTCCATCCGATCGACGATCCGGCGTGCCCGAGAAACCGGCCGTTTGTCGAGGACGCGGAGGGATGGCGGGCAATCGCCGACCACATCAAGGTGTGGCATTATAATACGAACTTTCACGGATACTTGCTGCCGTACCCGAATTTCCGCAGCATCGGGCCCAGCGTTCAGTATTACGCTGATAACGAGGTCATTGGCATCTTCATGCAGGCGGCGGGCAACGCCATGTCCGCTGAATTGAGCGACCTGCGCAACTACGTGATGTCGCGCTGCCTGTGGAAGCCGGAGCGCGACAGCTGGGAAGAGATGAAGGAATTCTGCCGCCTGCATTATGGCGAAGCGGCGGAAACCATCGTCGAGTACCTCACATGGTATCACGATCTTATTGATGAAGCCGGAACCCACCCCACCTGCTTTCCCACGGAATCCGAGCTGCAGATCAACCCGGATTCGGCGCTGCGCATCATGGAGTTCTTCGAGGAAGCCTTGGAACGCGCTGAATCGGACGAGGTGTATGAGCGCGTCGAGAAGGCGTCGATTGCCGCTCACCGCGCGGCGTTGAGCGCGTCGAGCATGCGGCTCGTATACGAAGACGGCGTCGCGCGCCCCGATCTCGCCCGATTCCATCCGGAATTGCTGGACCGCTTTGCGGAACTGTGCGAACGCCACGGCGTTACTAGGGAAGACGAACTCACGCCGATCAGCGAGTATCTCGATAGCCTCCGCGCGCTGCATGAGGGGTTCGAGGCGGTCACGCTCGAAAACGAGGTGTGGCGCGTCTTGGTGTTGCCGGAATCAAACGCGAAGGTTGTCGAGATGACGCACAAACCCTCCGGGCGCAACGTCATCCAACCGCACCGCGCCTTTAATCGCTTTCGGTTCGAGGAATGGACGCGCCAAGGCGCCGGGCCGCGCGCGCGGAACATCCTCGCTTTCGATGCCGAGGCCGAAGCGGATCAAGCGCGTCTGACGGTTGAACTCGACGACGCAACGTTAACGCGCCGTATCGCGCTGGACGAGGACGCAGTGCGCTTCGAAACAAATCTGACCGCCACGGAGCCGCGCCCTTTCGATTTCTGGGTGCATCCCGAATATGATCCCGCTACGATGAGCGACGATCCGGAAGTGGTGGCGGTGTATGTTCGGGATCCGGACTGGATCTGGATCAACCGCGATTGGGAAGGCGCCCAGCCTACAGCGGAACAAACCGAGGCGTTGCGCGAAGCGGCCGATGGCGGCGCTTTCGCGTACTACAATCATGAGGCCGGCTTCGGTGTCGAGCAGCGCTTTGACCCGGAACAGTACGAGACGCTGTACCTGTATTGGAATCCGACGCGGCGGCAGTTGAACCTCGAGCTGTATCCGCGCGTCGTTCAACTTGACGCGGGCGAGGAAGCGGG
>PUMX01000464.1 GCA_003552485.1 Candidatus Hydrogenedentota bacterium | reverse complement strand
TGATAATAAAAAATTCAGAAATCTATTCAGAACAAAGTTAAATAACATTCTTTCTCGACTCTTAATTAAATAACAACGGAGGTATTGAAATGTATCATCGAAATATTGCCGCTGCAATATCCTGTGTGCTGATTTTGTCAGTCAGCTTTACGCCGCCCCGTCTTTACAGTCAGGAATTGAGGATTGAAGGGGAAATTGAAAAGGTTGTAGCTTACCAGGGACAGGCTCTAGTTACCCGCCGCGTGCCGATTGATTTTGCCGCTGGAGAGCATGAAATAGTGATCACCCAGCTTCCGGAGCGCATAATTCCGGAAAGCCTTTATGCCGAAGGCGCGGAAGGTATTCTGGTGCGCTCCACCCGATATAGGGAAAGAGCGGTGGAAAAAGATGTGCGGGAAGAAGTGCGGGAACTGGACCAGCGGATTAATGCACTGAGGAGGGAAATAGAAGAGCTGGTAAGTCGCCTCGATGTGCTGTCTCAGAGAAGCGCTTATCTAAACGGCCTCGAAAACTTTGTCACCCTGGGCGCGAAGGAAGAACTCACAAAGGGAGTTTTGCAGGCGGGCACTCTGAAGGAACTCTCGGAATATTTCTTTGAGCAGAGGCAGCGGATTGCCGAGGAGAAGCTGGAGTTGAAAACCGAAAAGAGTGAAATTGAGAAGCAGCTCGACACCGTGCGGCGGGAACGCTCAATGATCAGCGGCCGCTCCACTCACACGCTGAAAGAAGCCGTGGTTTTTGTCGAGTGTGAAGAAGATGTTCAGGCTGAGTTCGAGCTGTATTATCTGGTGGATCGGGTTAACTGGAAGCCTTCTTATATCGCGCGGGTGGAAGAAAAGCGCGGGGAAGCGGAGCTGGAATATCTGGCTTCCCTGCATCAACAAAGCGGGGAAGACTGGGAGGATGTCAGAATTGAACTTTCGACCGCCAGCCCCAGACTGAGTTCACGAGCCCCGCGACTTGACCCTCTGGAATTGAAACTTTCCGCAAAGCAAGTTGAAGAGATGCTGCAGGAGTTTTCAAGACGTAGAGGTTATGAAACTGTTCAGCAGGCCGCAGTCGGGATGGCGCGACAGCAGAGAATGGCGGAGATGGATCGACAACGTAAAATAAAAGAAGAAAATGAGATTGTCCGTGACTTGAACGTTCTCGGCGCCGAACTCCAGGTGCTTGAATTGATCGGGGGAAATGAAGTGGAAGAACTGATCGCACGTCCTGAAGAAACACTTACGGTTTCTTACTCGTTGCCCGGACGGACGAGTCTGCCAAGTCGCCGGGACCGTCAGTCTTTTAGAATAACAGCCGAACAATTGCCCTCTGAATTTTATCAAAAAGCAATCCCGGTGCTGAGTGAGTTTGTATATGAGGAAGGAAGCGTGATCAATGATTCCGAAACCGTTTTTCTGGCCGGCTCCGTAATGAGCTACCTCGAAGATGAATTTGTGGGAGAATCCAAGCTTCCCACGGTTACCACCGGAGAACCTTTCATCCTTGGACTTGGGGTGAAAAGCGGACTTCGCACCGACAGGCGGGTTGTTGAGCGGGAAGAGACTATTAAAGGCGGCAACAGAGTTCTGGAGACAATTTACCGGCTGAAGATAGAGAACTTTGATTCGGCCCCTGCAAGTGTACGCCTCAAGGACAGGGTGCCGTCGACCCGGAATGGAGAATTCGCGGCGGAGGTTCTCAACCTGTCTCATGAACTCTCAGAGGATGAGCATTATGTGAAAGACAGAAAACCCGAGGGCATTTTACGCTGGGATGTCCAGGTGCCGGTAGGCGCTTCGGGACTTGACGCATTCACGGTGGAATACACGTTACGAATAGAACATGACCGGCATAAGACTTTCTCAGATCCGGCTCAGGGCGGATAATCAGTAACGACCGGAATCCGGACGTTCGTAAATCCCCCAGCTGTCCGGATTCCCGCAGATACTCCAGCGGTCCGGCATATCACCGGCATGTCAAGCCGGGAAGTTACGCCGGAGCCTTGGCGCAGGCTAAAGCCAATAATCGTTAGCTTGTTGAGCACAGCATATTTTCTTGTTCTTCTGCCGACGGCGGCAATCACGTTGTCTTTTCCGCTAGCTGGGTCTGAGAAATTGAGAGGAAGTATTAACTTTGGACGCGATAGAAGCTAAATTCGGGATTCCAAGGGCAACTAGAAATGTCATCCTGGATTGCGTACAACAAACTTGCATGGACCGAAGACCTTTTATCAGACTTCTCTGATTATGAAAGAGAGCTCTCAATCTATGTTGACCAGATTAAGAGAAATTCATTACATGCTCCAGACACTTTGCTGCATCTTGGATGTGGAGCGGGGAGGCATGACACCGTTTTCAAGCGGCATTTTACGGTAACGGGCGTAGATATAAGCCGGGGTATGCTGGAAATGGCCCGGAGTCGGCATTCGGATGTCGAATACATCGAAGACGACATGCGGACGGTGCGCCTTGGCCGGGAGTTCGATGCCGTGGCGATCCCGGATGGCATCGACTACATGAGTTCGTTATCAGAACTGCGGATGGCCGTTGAAACGGCAGCAACTCATCTGAAACCTGGCGGAGTCTTGCTTGTTGTCGGGAAGACGCTGGAGATATTCAGCGATAACAATTTCGCTTATACGGGAGAAAAGGACGGCCTGCGCGTCACCTTGCTGGAGGACAACTATGTCAACCGGTATTGTCCTAATACTTACGAAGCCACACTGGTTTATTTGATTCGCCGGAAGGGGGATTTGACCATTCACACGGAGACCCATCTGCTGGGCCTCTTTTCTCAGGAAGCGTGGGAGAAAGTGTTCGCGGAAGCAGGGTTCGCCGTGCGGGAGACTGACCTTGACGGCACTTACGATAAGTATCTTCTTGGCGGCGGGGAGTATCCGTTGAAAATTTTCATCGGAAAAAAATGTTGACGGCTGACAACGTCATCAATTCGGACGGGCCAAAGCGCCGATTCGCAGTCTTCTGTCCAACCTGTTTTGGCTGACGTTGGATGCAAAGAAAAAGGATAACGCAATGGACATTGTAATGCTGACAGACTTCTTCATGTGGTGTACTATCCTGAACGCAGGGCTTCTGGTGCTATCGTTTTCTTTGATTGCATTTGGATTCGGCAGTGACTTAGTCTATCGAATTCACAGCAAGTGGTTTCCAATGTCCAGGGAGACATTCAATACGGCTCTTTATTTGCTAATCGGTGTTTATAAACTTTTGGTGTTTGTGTTCAATCTTGTCCCCTGGTTAGTACTCGTCATTATCAAATGAAAGAGAATATCAACAAGTATTGACATGATGAAACCAATAATCGCACTTTTTGTTCTTTGCTTTGTTTGTCAAGCGCATGCGACAGGTATAGAACTTGAAATTTCCTCCGAATCTTTAACCATTAATAAGGATGCAAGACCCAATGTATCGGCTACAGTCATCAACTCGAGCAATAAGGATGTTACCCTTGTGAAGCCCGGTGACGGTAGCCGTAGCAAATGGCGCACTCCGGTTGTTGGCTGGTCGGTAATTCCAGCGGAATATCCCAAGGCGACCCATTCGCAAGATCCGCCCCTCTACAAAGGCGGACGTTGCGGGAATATCAATGCGCTGAAGCCTGACGAGGTATTCGTGTTAAAACCAGGTGAAAGTAAAGCCTTGGAAGGATGGTTCGGTGCGCTATCGTTCCCTAAGCCTGGGAAATACCGCGTGGTGCTCTACTACTTCAACCTCCCCTATTTGCAGTGGTCGGGATTGCCTATTGGGAAACACGACGAGAAGGCCATACGTGAGGTAAAGAACAGCACCAAGTGTGAGCTGGTCAGCAATGAGCTGATTTTCACAGTCATTGAGTGAAATCAAAGCAGGCAGCACAAGGTAAATGCAGTGTTTGCACTAAAGCGCGCCGCTGATTTACGGCGTAAGAAGGAAGAACAAGCACTATGGGCAACGACAAACGAAGTTCTTGGCCTGCAGGTCTCCGATTTATATACTGGTTGGCTTTGTTTTCCATCCTGCTTGGAATTCCTCAATTGTTTTATTGGATAGTGTTTGGCGTTGAGTATCCTTGCAGGAGAGGGTTCCAATTATATTACACCTCAACCTTGCTGCTGCTTATTATTGTTATGTTTGGCTTGGGGACATTGGGGAAGAGAAGGGCTTTCGTATTGTTTGCTTTGAGCATATCCGCAATTAATATTTTCTCGACAGCATTCTTTTTATTACAAGGTTTCCGGGATGGAATTGTGCAATTCCAACAATTTGGCATCGGAAGTTGGCTGCACAGTTTCGCCCTCCATATTGGTTGGAACACTATTTGCATTGTAACTAGTGGAATTATAATCTGGTATGTTTGCCACATAGAGATTCCACGTTGGCCTTTGGCTGAGGACAAAAATATATCGCTTAGGGGAACAGCAGGATCGGAGACGGAGATTCAGAAGACAATTGCAAACTAAAAAAGAATGGAAAGCCGCAGATGTACAATTCCAAGGCCCCCATTGCGAGCGCAGTTCTATCTGGCGCCATTATTTGCCGCGCCTGGCATACTGGCTTTTACTGTTGCTGGCATTGCTTTCGCTCTTCTCCCTGTCATCGGACACTCTAAGAATTGTTTCACCCCGAAGTGGTATGCTAGGATGGATGCGCCGGTTGCGCGGCTGGGGATCTTTTGAATCTTCTAAAGAAGAGTACAGCCCAACGCGTCGCAGGCTCACCGAGGATGAGAGGATGGTCCTATACGGCGACGGAAATGCCGAATCTGCGGTTGCTCGCCAAAAGGCGATCCTGGACCGGTGGCCCGACAATTGGGTGTACATAGGAAGCTACATTTCCGAACTAGTCTCGAAATTCGGTCTGGAACCGAATTTGATCAAGTCGGAGTTGGCGTCCGCAAGCCAAGCCGAACCGGACAATGCCAGGTATCCACTATTGCTCGCCGCAATGAAAGCCAAGCAAGCAACATCCTTGGGCGAAAGGGCCATGCGGGTCAGTCCTCTAATTTGACTTTATCAGCTTCGGATTTTAATGAATTAGATATTTAAGTTATCCTTTGACATGGTAGCAGGCGCCTGGAAATGGAAATTCGATGCGCAACGGTGCGCAACGGTCTGGGCATGGTTGTGATTTCTTTGATAAACTATCAAAGAACATATCACCATGCACAATAAAGTCTAATTAGAGGACTGACCCGCCTACAC
>PUMX01000492.1 GCA_003552485.1 Candidatus Hydrogenedentota bacterium | reverse complement strand
TGACTTGGGACGGCACCGGTTACGGCGACGACGGAACCATCTGGGGCGGAGAGTTTCTACGTGTTCAGGATGGCGGCTATGTGCGCGTGGCTCATCTTCGGTCTTTCAGTCTGCCGGGAGGGGAAGCCGCCGTGAAAGAGCCGCGTCGCTCCGCCGCCGCCGTGTTGCACGCGCTCAGTGACGCCGGAGACGGGGCAACAGCGGCATGGCCGGACACATTGAGCGGTGCGTTCAACATGGAGGAGCGCCGAGTCCTTGAACACATGCTTGAGCGCGGAATCAATACGGCCGCAACTACGAGCGCTGGCCGGCTGTTCGACGCCGTGTCCGCGCTGCTGGGTATACAGCAGCGGAGTCAGTTCGAGGGTCAGGCCGCCATGATGCTTGAGTGGGCAGCGGGCCGAGTGGGAGATGGACCGGCGCTGCCGATGCCGTTGCGCTGGGATAAGAAATGCTGGGTGGTGGACTGGGCGCCCGCCATCGTTGGCGTGCTGCAGGCGTTGGATGATGGCGCGCCGGTCGAGGCGGTGGCCGCCGCATTTCACCGGGCCTGCGCGCAGGCCATCGTGGATGTCGCCGGCGCCGTCGGCGACCAGAATGTGGTGCTGAGCGGCGGATGTTTCCAGAATAAGCTACTACTCGAGAGCGCGATAGAAAGATTACAAGCCAGCGGCCACACGGTATACTGGCCCAGCGCGGTTCCGCCTAACGACGGCGGGATTGCTTTAGGCCAACTCGCCGCGGCCCGTTGGCGTCTAACGAGAACGGAGGTTATCTGATATGTGTCTCGCGATTCCCGGCGAGGTGCTCGAAATCAAAGAAGACGACTCGACGACCCGCGCGGGCCGCGTGAGTTTCGGCGGAATCATCAAAGAGGTGTCGCTCGCGCTTACGCCCGAGGCTGACGTGGGCAGCTACGTGCTCGTCCACGCGGGCCTCGCTATCGGCGTGGTGGACGAAGACGAGGCGGCCAAGGTCTTCGAGTATCTCGAGCAGATGGGTGAGTTGGAGGAACTCGAGGAAAGCGGCGATGAAGTATCTCGATGAATACCGTGACCGCGCCTCGGTAGAGCGTCTTTCCAAGGCCATCCATGCGTTGGTCACCAAGCCGCACACGTTGATGGAGGTGTGTGGCGGGCAGACGCATTCAATCGTAAAGCATGGGATCGACTCGCTACTGCCGCCCGAGATCTCGCTGGTGCATGGTCCCGGCTGCCCTGTATGCGTGACGCCCGTCGAGCTCATTGATAAGGCGGTAACCCTTGCGAACCGGCCCGGCGTGATCTTGACTTCCTTTGGCGACATGTTGCGTGTGCCGGGAAGCAACGGCGACCTGTTTGGCGCGAAAGCGAGCGGCGGCGACGTGCGCATCGTGTATTCCCCCCTTGACGCCGTCAAGCTGGCGCAGAAGAACCCGGACAAGGAGGTCGTGTTCTTTGCCGTTGGTTTTGAGACGACGGCGCCGGTCAATGCAATGGCCGTGCACCAAGCGCATCAACTCGAACTCGACAACTTCTCGATTCTGTGCTCCCACGTGCTGGTGCCGCCCGCCATCGAGGCTATCTTACAGGCGCCAGGCAACCGGGTGCAGGGTTTTCTTGCAGCGGGCCATGTCTGCACCGTGATGGGCTATTGGCAGTACGAACCCATTGCGGAGCGTTACCGCGCGCCCATCGTCGTAACGGGATTTGAACCCGTCGATATTCTCCACGGCGTGTATATGTGTGTGAAGCAGCTCGAAGAAGGACGGGCCGAAGTCGAGAACCAGTATGCGCGGTCCGTGACCCGCCAAGGCAACGAGGCCGCGCAACAACTTGTGGAGCGCATCTTCGAGGTTTCTCCGCGCAAATGGCGGGGCATTGGGGAGATTCCCCGAAGCGGGTTGGCCTTGCGGGCGGAATACGCCACTTTCGACGCGGAAAAGCGCTACGAACTTGAGGCGGAAGGGGCCGCGGAATCCACGATGTGCATTAGCGGGGAAGTGTTGCGCGGCGTCAAGAAGCCCCACGAGTGTCCGGCGTTCGGCATCGAATGCACGCCCGATAGTCCTCTTGGCGCGCCCATGGTATCGTCGGAAGGCGCCTGCGCCGCCTACTATCGTTACCGCCGGCACGAACCGGAAGCTGCTGCGGCGCCATCCAGCGGGAAGGATCCCGCATGAGCGAGGGTAATCCGCTGAATCTGTCCTGTCCGCTTCCGCGCAACCGTCACAATCATGTGCTCATGGCGCACGGCGGGGGCGGCGCGCTCATGCAGAAATTGCTCCACGAGCTTTTTTTTCCCGCCTTCAAGATGCAAGCCGGCTCCTTGGCCCATGACGCCGCGGTGATCGAGATTGGCGGCCAACGCATTGCATTCACCACAGATTCCTTCGTCGTCAAGCCGTTGCGTTTCCCCGGCGGCGACATCGGCTCGCTGGCCGTCCACGGGACGGTGAATGATCTCGCGATGGCTGGCGCTCAACCCCAATGGATCAGCGCGGCGTACATCCTCGAAGAAGGTTTCCCGATCGACGAACTGGAGACGGTGACGGTCTCCATGGCCGCTGCCGCAAAGGACGCCGGCGTGACCATCGTCACAGGCGACACGAAAGTCGTGGACCAGGGCAAAGGGGATGGGGTGTACATCAACACGGCGGGAATTGGCGTCATTGCGCATGATCTCGTAATCGCCCCGCACCGTATTGCGGAAGGCGACGCGGTCATCGTCAGCGGCGACGTCGCCCGCCATGGCATGGCGATCATGGCGTCGCGGGAGGGCCTTGAATTCGAGAGCGCCATCGAGAGCGATTCGGCCCCGCTTGCTTCTCCAGTTCAGGATTTAGTTGAGAGCGGGGCCGATGTACACTGTCTGCGCGACTTGACCCGTGGCGGGTTGGCCAGCGCGATGAATGAGCTGGCGCGGGAGGAACTAGCTATCATGCTTGAGGAGGCTGCCATTCCCGTTCGAGAGGATGTCCGGGGCGCCTGTGAAATGCTCGGATTTGATCCGCTTTATGTTGCGAACGAAGGCCGATTCGTCGCCTTTGTTCCGGCTGCCGAGGCGGAAAAGGCCGTCGAGGTCCTTCGCGGCAACCCCTTGTGCGCGGATGCCGCCATTGTGGGGGAAGTCGTGAAGCGGGAAACCGCGCCCGTGTTGTTGCGCACCAGCGTGGGCGCAGCGCGTATACTCGATTTGCTCAGCGGCGAGCAATTGCCACGGATTTGTTAGATTGAGGGAGCGGGCCGGTCTATCCGGGCTGGATGCCTAAACGCCAAGCGAGCTGGATTCGGAAAGCATTTCGACAGGAACTGCAGTAGAGATGCGGTTGACCCTCGTTGAAGCGTTTGGTGAGCATCGGCCTGCTTCTTGAACCAGTTTTGACAATGTTTCTTGATAAACCCGTGACAGTTTGACATGGGGGCCGCTTTGGGGTATATCGTTTACTATAGTTGAACGTTATTCCGTTGCCAGCGCGGACGCGTCTTGGGTCTTGAGCGTCTAGCGCCGACGCCAGCCTTGGAAGGAAAATACCGATGGGGAAACTGTTCTTGTTTGCGGCCGCGCCTGTGCTTGTTCTCGCGTCTTTTGCTTATGCCGAGGAGCCGGAGTTTGAACTCGGACTCATCGGCCTCGACACTTCCCACGTGATCGCGTTTACCCGTATCTTGAACGATCCGGATGACACGAATTACCTGCCGGGCGCAAAGGTTGTGGCGGCGTATCAGGGCGGCAGCGATGATCTGCCGACCAGTTATGAACGCGTCGAGGGCTTTACGGAACAGCTGGTCGAAGATTGGGGCGTCACCTTGTACGACACCATCGAGGAACTCTGCGAGAATGTGGACGCCATTCTGCTGACTAGCGTAGACGGCCGCAAGCATTTGGAGCAGGCCCGCCCCGTATTCGAGGCGGGTCTTCCGGTGTTTATCGACAAACCCTTGGCGGCTTCGCTCGAAGATGCTGTCGCGATATTCGATCTCGCAGAAGCTCATGATGTGCCCATGTTTAGTTCCTCCTCCCTGAGGTATTACGATTCAGTGGTGGAGATGACCGAAGCCGAGGTGGGAGCTGTCACGGGCGCCGATGCGGTCGGTCCGTGCAGTATTGACCCGACGCACCCTGATCTGTTTTGGTATGGCATACACGGAATTGAGATGCTGTTCACAATCATGGGGCCGGAGTGTGAAGAGGTGGCGCGCGTCCATACGGAAGACACGGATCTAGTCGTGGGGCGCTGGGCTGATGGCCGCGTGGGAACATTCCGCGGCATCCGAAATGCTCACTCGCCGTTCCGCCTTACAGTGTATGGAACCGATGGAATTGAGGCGCAGCCTATCCGGGGAACGTATCGGGGGCAGCTTAAAGTAGCCCTCGAAATGTTCCGTACAGGCGAGCCGCCGATCAGCCGGGAAGAGACACTGGCGATCTTTGCTTTCATGCAAGCTGCGGAAGTGAGCAAGGAACGGGACGGCGCGCCTGTTCGCCTCGACGAAGTGCTCGAGGAAGCCGGCGGCGGGCAATAGGGACAGCGGACGGCGTCTGGCCGTCCCGTTGCGGATTGTGTTGTTGCGATGCTTGGGCTAGAATCGCAACTCGTCATGTGACCAGTCAAAGCGGGGAGCTGTCATGAAGCGTTACAGTTTCGGTACCTTTCTTGTTGGGGACGCCAGCCGGCAGGCTTTCGAAACCTGCCAAGCCGTTGCCGAACTCAGACCGATTAGCCATCTGCCAGTCATCATTGTCGGTGATCAGGGGACTGGCAAGACACACCTATTGTGCGCCATCGTGAATCGCATCCGGGCTTCGTCGCCACGCACGGGACTGGCGTACATCACAGCACAGGATTTTCCGCGCCAAGTTCGCGATTTGGTCCGCGATTCAACGCCGCTGGATCGTTGCGACAACGCCGTCCTGCTTGTTGATCAACTCGAACAGTTCAATAACCACCTCAAGGATTTGGAGGCGGTTGTCCGCATTTTTCATGAGCGTCACCATTACGTCGTGTTAGCTAGCGCCGTGCATCCGGCTCGGCTTCAGCATTTGCCGGACGGGCTTCGCGCGTTGCTCCGGGATGGGGATGTGGTTGGTATCCAGACCGGGAGTGGCGAGACGCAGATGGAACTGATCAAGCGCCAGGCCCGGCAGGATATGGAGGAGCAATTGGCTCGCCAACGGCAGGAACTCGAAGACCTGCGCGCCGCGGTTGAGCAG